>JAGLEG010000508.1 GCA_023145185.1 Thermoplasmata archaeon | reverse complement strand
CAGCCGGATTTGAAAACGCTTGACTGATTCATCAAGGATCTGCCAAGACCCGATTATAAGTAAATTTATACCCACTTATATTAAAACGAGAACATAACGGTTAAATACGTATTAATTGTATGATAATCGAAGGAAGAAGGCCGTAATACGCTTAATTGAAAGATGGGAAGACCTGGTTGCCCGGGGACATTGTCATGGGGAAAAAAGTAAAGAAAGTTCGGCCCGGCGGATATGGGTTCGGGACCGCACCGGTATTTCTGATGTCCATCACCGCCATTCTAGGCGCCGTGATGTTCCTTCGGTTCGGATACACCGTGGGTAGTGTGGGCCTTCTCGGAGCCCTCCTCATCGTCCTCATCGGGCACATGATCACCATCCCCGCCGGCATGGCCATCTCGGAGATCGCCACGAACCAGCGCGTAGGTGGAGGGGGGGAGTACTACATCATAAGCAGGTCGTTCGGGCTGAGGATCGGGGCGACCATCGGCGTTATGCTCTACGCAGCCCAGTCCATCTCTGTCGCCTTTTACATCATAGGTTTCACGGAGGGATTCAATCCCTTCAAGTCCTGGATGCAGAGGGCCATACTGGACCCGCTGCCGATCGATATCACCTACGACCCACGGCTCATCAGCATACCGGTCGGATTGATCCTCTTCTCCGTCATTATCCTGAAAGGAGCCAAGATCGGCATCAAGTTCCTGTGGGTGGTCTTTGCCCTTATGGTCGCCGCGATCATAGTATTCATGATCAGCCCCCCGATGGAGGGCGCTGCAACTGGTATCACCGATGTAGCTTCCGGGTCTGACGGCTTTTTGATAGTTTTCGCCATCACGTTCCCTGCGTTCACGGGCATGACCGCGGGCGTGGGCCTTTCCGGAGACCTCAAGGATCCCAGTAAATCCATCCCGAAAGGGATCATCATTGCAACCGTGATCGGATTCATCGTCTACGTCGCCATGATGATCAAGCTGTATCTCAGCGCACCAGTGGGTACGCTTGCGACGAATTCCATGGTCATGTTCGAACGGGCCGAGGCCATCGGTGACCTGCATCTCGGCTTCGTGGTGTTGGCCGGGTTGTTCGGCGCGACGATATCATCTGCCATCGGTTTTTCCCTTATTGCGCCAAGGACCCTTCAGGCCCTTGGGAAAGACAAGGCGTTCTTTTCCAACAGGATCGGAAATTTCATAAAAAGCGGAAGGGGGAAGGAGAACGAGCCCGTGAACGGCACGCTGGTCTCCGCCGTCATCGCGATGGTGTTCATCCTCATAGGCGACCTCAATGTGGTCGCACAGGTCATAACCATGTTCTTCCTGATCACGTACGGGTCGGTATGCCTGATATCATTTTTGGAGCATTTCGCAGGGAACCCCTCCTATCGTCCCACCTTCAGGTCGAAATGGTTTATCTCGCTGATAGGGGCGATATTATGTTTCGGGATCATGTTCCAGTTCAGCCCGTTCTACGCGATCACCACCCTGTTGATAATGGGTGGTATCTACTACTGGCTTGGCCGGAGACATAAGCGGTCCAGATCCTTTGCGATCATCTTCCAGGGGGTCATGTTCCAGCTCAGCAGGGTCATGAAGATCAGGCTCCAGCGGTCCATGTCCAAGCCGGACAAGTTCAACTGGCGCCCGTCCATCGTTGCGATAACCACAAACGCGGTGGAGAGGAAGGACCCCAAGGAGATGCTCAGGTGGATCTCACACCATTACGGATTTGGGACGCTTATCCATTTCATAAAGGGGCGCCTGGATGAGGAAACAGTGAAGGAGGCGGGGCGAATACAGAAGGTGCTGATCCAGGAGATGAGGGATACTGGAGCGAACTACTCGGTAAACACGCTGGTCTCCCCCTCCATATTCACCATAGTTGCCCAGACCGTTCAGATCGCAGGGATATCGGGCATGGACAACAACACCCTCATGTTCGAGTTCCACAAGAACAGGAAGGATGAACTTCACGATATCCTCATCGGGTTGAAGATAGCCGGGGTGGTAAAATATAACAAGCTCGTCCTTCGGAGCACCGAGCATAACTTCGGGGACCGGAAGAGGATACACCTCTGGATAACCAGGGAGGACTTCAAGAACCTGAACCTGATGATCCTGCTCTCCTTCATCATAATGGAGCACGAGGATTGGAAGGACGCCAAGGTCATAATACACACCCTCTTCTCCAAGGGGAAGAAGGCCGCCCTGGCAAAAAGGGTCAAGGACCTCATCGCCGAGGGGAGGCTCCCGATCTCGCAGAGGGCGGTGAGGATAAGGACATATGAGAACGAGGAGGAGATCGCTGATATCATCCACAGGTACTCGAGGAGGGCAGACCTCACCATGATCGGCTTCACACAGGAGCAGATAGAGGCGTCTGGATCGGAGATATTCACCAGATACGATGATCTGAGGGACACTCTCTTTGTCCAGGCCAATCAGGACCTCATGATAACCTGAGATTGGAATACCTCCAACCCGAGCAGGAAATGTGTTGATAGGATAAGTGACAACATCCACATTTCAGTGTTAGATCCGGTTCACTGCGGTCTCATGAATGATGAGATCCTCTTCATAAAGAATTTTGAATTCAGGCTCATCAAGCTCCACTTCTTCATTCGATGCTTCGAAAAGGAAGTGCCTCCTCATGATTGTGAACTCATCAGGAGCGTCTATCTGGATTGCCATATCAACAGCTTCCTGGGGGACGTAACGCAGGTAGAGATATTGTGTATCAAAGGATAGCATGTCATTTTCAACTATCCGATCCAGTAGAAAAACCACCTCATTTTTCATCAGACCGGATGAGATCATCTTGTATCTCAGGAATTCGAGGGTGATCTCTTCATTTACCGGGATCCCATTCAGAGATAATTGGCCATTCTCTCTTGACAGGACCCAACCTTGGTTACTTGGACCATAATCCTCGACGAAGATCCCCTCGTAATAGAGAAGATCGTAGGTCTCATCTTCATATCTAATGGACCCATCCGTACTGACAAGGATATCATTCCAACTTGCACTATTGTCCATTTCAACATTGGGAATGGTCAATGTCACACCTTTTTCGATGTGAACGGAGATGTCAAATGTGACCTCCCTGGCCACATGAAAATATATCTCTGGTGAATCATGGGTAACATAACTGCCGCTCTCATAGGTTGGTCCTTTTCGTTCATCAACATATTCTTCCTCATTTGATTCCGATGAGGGTGGAACCTCGTTCTTCTCCTCTACAGTTTCATCTGCTGGTTCGGTGGATCCCAACAGGCCCTCTTCCTCTTCGATAAAATAACTGTTTGAATTCCTCTGGAACTTTTCCTCTTCATCGCCATTTGCGATATCATCCACCATGTACGCGAACGTACCCAATAGCAGCATTCCGATTGCGATCAGAACCATAAAAGACAGGACCACGATATTTTTCATATAGATCTTTCCTCAGATCATAATAATCGATAGTAAACCTAATTAAGAGATTGGAACACTTGTGTAACAGAATTCACTAGTGCAAACAGTAAATTTGATATGGTCCAATTACGTTGATCGCATGGATCTGATCTCCAGGCAAAACGGTCCCTGCGAACGTTTCCGGAATTTGCGTTAGTAGGCAATGTTAATCTACTTTTCAATGTTAAGCAAATGAATCAATTCACCTGTGGAAATTACTTTGATCTTTCCCTGTTCTTTCAATGCCTTATCGTTTGACCAGAGTGAAGCTCCAAGATATAATGCGAGGGCAAAATATTGTGAATCATTGATATCTGGAGATATCTTCTCACCTTCTGTGAGATATTCCTTGAAATCTTCTATGGGATATATCTCCATCCGATTCCTTAAAAGCGATATCACTCCATGAAACTTATCTTTGGACCTTGAGGTTTTCTTGAGGATCAGATCCTCATATTTCTCGAATTCATCGAATAGATATTCTGGAGCATATAGGTGTAATCTTTCACAAAACAGAAGTTCAGCAGTAAGATTATCTTTGATCAAACCAGCGAAAAGAATATTCGCATCAACAACGAGGTCCATTATTGATTCTCCGAATATCTCCTGTGAATTTTACTGTTTAATTCCCTTCCGTATTTGATCGCATCCTCTTCAGTTAGAGTGCTGTTCTTCTTGAATTCCAATAGAAACTTCAGATCTGCTACCTTTCCCCTGAAAGCTTGTCTTGCTACTTCCGACCAGTTTATTTCTGGAAAATGGTCCAATTCATCCTTGAGCTCTCCAGGGATTGAGATCGTCATGTTAACCATTTGATCACCTATGTGTGAAATCAGGTGTATGCACATATTTATACTTATTGTGAATATGTCTATCTTTTTTTGGACTTTCTCACTCCTCCCTATAAGAGGAACTTTGATAGTATGTGAAATAAATTCTATTATATTGGATCAACGTGACTCTGAGGGATCACTCTTTTTTGATCCAATCCTTGAACTCATCCGAATCTATGCCGATGTGGGGCTTTGCCACGATCCTTTTGACCTCTTTACCGTTCTCATAACCTATGACGGTGGGGACGACCTCGATATCCAGTTCGACCCACAGAGGATCCTCCATGTCGTCAAGCAGGTACTCCCCACCCTCTGGAATGATCGTCTTGAACTCCGGTGCGAATCCCCTGCAGAAAGGGCACCATGTAGCGTGATAAAGCTTGTATTCCATAAAGCTTACAAACGGCATGGGTTTAGTATATCTGCCCCTGACATATTAGGAAAGCCGGGACAAAACTTTTCAATATGCTCCACTCTGCAGGTGCATGGACCCGGAAGAGAGTTTCAGGATAATTGAAAAGCAGGATGTAACGCCGATATCCAATATCGACCTCAGGCAACTATCGGAGATATACGATGAACATGACATCTACCTATCAATCTACATCCCAACCGCATCAAAAGAGAAGATGGACCTAAGCAGCTCCTACCTGACCTCAAGGCTGAGGGCTATACGAAAGGCGCTCCCAAAAGATCTTGCACAGAGCTTTGAATCGACAATGGACCTCATAGGCGAGAGGCTGGAATGGAAGCCCATCCATGGAGAAAGAGGGCGCGTGATCTTCGCTTCAGAACCCCTGGGGTTCCTTCACGTGTACAGACTGGGAGTGGACGTAGACCCTTTCATCGCCCTGGATACCTCACCGTTCCTCCTGCCCCTTGCCAAGCTGAACGACGATTACGAGGATTTCGGCATCCTTCTTGTGGACTCCCAGGAGGCGAGAAAATACATCATCCGGTCGGATATCGTCACAATGAAGAAGGGCCCATCCATCGACCTGATGAACAAACACAAGAGGGGGGGCATGTCCCAGATGAGGTTCAACCGTCTACGAAGAGGGTCGATAGAGGCTTTCGTCGACATGGTGGTGGAGGAGATCAGGTCCAGAGGCGACTGGAAGGAGATGCGTGGACTAATAATTGCAGGACCAGGGGATGCCAAGAAGAAGGTCCGTGATGCGCTTCCTCAGGAGATCCGGAACATAGTGATCGGGCTGATCGATGTGGAGATGGACATCTCACCTGGCGACCTGCTGAAGAAGGGCAAAGTGGTCGCCGCCGAGGATGAGAGAAAAGAGGAACAGGCCATGGCGGAACAGCTGAGGGAGGCGGTCCTGAAAGGGCTCCCCGTCGCATACGGTGCCGCCGAGGTGAAGAACGCGCTCAATATCGGCAAGGTCCGATCCCTCCTGATACTGGAGAACACATCCATCCCCGGATGGATATGTGAGAGGTGCCAGTTCATAAAGGAACGGACCACCCCTCCGAAAGCATGTCCCAACTGCGGTGGACCCACCTCCATTGTGGACGTGGTGGAGGAGCTCTACGAGCTGGCGCAGAGGTCAGGTGCAGAGGTGGAGTTCATCAAGGAGCACGCCTTCCTGGAGTCCATCGGAGGCATCGGCGCCCTGCTCAGATATTGATCTGTAACGGGAGATACATCAGGAGGACCCTACAGGGGCACCCTCAATTTCTCCCATTCTGCTCCCGCACGTAATCTTCCAGGACCTTCCTGGATATCTTCCATATCCTTCCGAACTTGACCGCATCTATCCTGCCCTTTCTGGCAAGCAGTGAGAGATACTCCTGGGAATATCTGCAATATTTAGATGCCTCCGCCAACGTGATATAATTCCCATCTTCCCCACCCAGTGAATCGATGTAGATGGTGAGGGACCGATCCAGACATCTGGCCACGAAGTTGATAAATGGCACATGATCTCCCCTTGTCTGAGAGGCGATTATATTGTCGATATAGCGTTTCCTGTCCCTCTTCTGGATGATCACCGGGACCAGGCCACTGCGCATTAGGTAGAGGTTCATCAGCAGCCTTGCACATCTGCCGTTACCGTCGATGAAAGGATGGACATTCACGAATTCCATGTGGATCATCGCCGCCTGTTGTATTGGTTCACCACCGGCCATATTCAGCATCTCATACAGTTTCTTGACCTTATCAGGGATCGATGAGGGTTTTGGAGGGATGTAGTTCGTGCCGCTTATCCTCACCCTGTGCCTCCTGTAGAACCCGGCATTGTGGGGGTCGATCCTGTCAAGTATCAACGCGTGGAGGTTCAGGACGTCCATCTCCGTGATCTCCCCCTTACCAACGAGGGACTCCACGAAATCGATGGCATTCCCGTGATTGGTGGCCTCAAGGTGTTCATTGAGGGTCTTTCCACCCACCGTGATCCCGTCCTCCAGAACCATTCTGGTTTCCGAAAGAGATAGTGTGTTTCCCTCGATAGCATTTGAATTGTAGGTGAGCTCAACATCAAAGGAGGCTTTCAGCCTGTGCATGGCTCCCATGTCAAAGGGCCTGAGGGAGTTCAGGATATCCCTCTTTTTCGATATCCTGTCGAACAATCTTTCATCTATCGGCATCATGCCCTATTATATCGGATAGCTTAAAAATCTTTCTATCCGATACTATATATTATGAACAATATCTATTTTGCCTGTATCGGATGACATAAATATGCATCTATCCGATATCACTCGTCAACTTCCTCATCGGGCAGATACTGAACTATGCCGCACCAGATATCGGAGCGAACGTTCTCGGGCGTTCCCTCCCTTGCATCACACCACACCGCATAGGTCCTGTTGTGGCTGGAGGCGATCCCGAGGTAATCCCCAATGAACGGACCTCTGGTATTGTCCCCCTCGAAGTTCACGACCTCTTCATCGATGTACATGTAGTTGTCAAAGGTCTCGCCCTGATCGTAGGTGATCGCGAAATAAACGGACATAAGGTTGTTGTCGGGATCGTCACGCCGGTCGTAGAATACAAGCTGTACAGACCCATCGCTTCCCACGCAGATCGCGGGGAACCACTGATCGTTCTCCGTGGTATCGTTGTTCGCCCTCATGGGAGTGGAGAAGGTGCTCCCACCGTCGTTGGAATAGACCATCAGGATATCGGCGTTCCCACTGCTCTGGTCGGGCCAGCAGATGTAGATGGAGCCCTCATGCTCCCCACCGCTGGTATCCACGGCCATGTCGCACATGGTCGGAGTTCTATACTCTCCATTTGGAAGGTAGTAGTCCATCGGTGTGACGGAAGATATGGTCCTCACATCACCGAAGGAGTTCCCGCTGTCCGAGGACCTCGTATACCGAAGGGCGCCCCGGTCGTAGTCTATCCACGAAACGTGGACCACGCCGTCGTTGGTCACCTCCACCTGGGAGCCCTGGGTCTGCCTCTCACCCTCGGTGAGGTCGGAGAGGAGCAAAGGAATGCTCCAGGTGTTCCCGTTATCCGTGGATACCGAATGGATTATCGATGCGGCGACGCCGTAGAGGTTGAACGCGGTCCAGGTGATGTGCACATCTCCCGTGGTCGGGTCCACGGCGATCCACTCCTTATCGTGGAACGTGGTATAGAGCGACACCGACTGGATCACAATGCTCACCTGCGGGAACGTCCTGCCGCCGTCTGTCGACCGGGCCACGAATATCCCGGTGCCCGGTTTCACCAGGTTCTTAAGGGTGATGTCCCGCTGGAACACTATACCTGCTAGATAGCAATCGCCGTTGGGTCCAAAGGCGAGAACGGGATCTCCACCTCCCGCGAAATTCCACAGGGTCTCCCCTCTCTGCCCGTCTGCGCCGGGGACCAGCCCCCTCTCCCAGGTCTCACCACCATCAAATGTAGCATAGAAACCGCACCAGGCGTCCCCTCTGGGGGAGCCGTAATCGTTGGACGCTGCTACGATATTCAAAGGATCCGTTGGATTTACTGCGATGGATGGTTCGTTGTTCGCCTGGGGCACGTTGGTGGTCTGGCTGTTGGGAAGCATGATGGGCGTGAAGGTCTCCTCCTCCTGGCCGTCCCCCCCTCCTTCC
>JAGLEG010000507.1 GCA_023145185.1 Thermoplasmata archaeon | reverse complement strand
CAGCGATATCTCGAATCCCGGAAGAAAGAATCTCCTGCATCCATCGTCCTTATCCTCCAGTCCGGTGTTCCTCAGGGTGATGTTGTCCCAGTAGGATGTTGTATAGGCCCCATCGTGGTCTCTTGTCGTTATCAACTCTATCCAGGATACGGACTCTGCGGACGTCATGAGATCTACATCGGTCACGGACCCCAATAATTCACCAGATGTGTCATAGACCGAGATATCTGCCTTACCCTCCTCGCAGTCGAATGCAACCTCAAAACCGTACCACGTATTTGCCCTGATACCCGATTCCACGATCGCCCCCACGCTCTGAGGATCCACGGTATCTATCCTGTAGGCGATCCCCATGTTCCTGAACTGAACTGAGACTATACGATCCTCGTTCTCCGGCACCCCCGTTCCACCCCTGATCAGGGAAAAGCTGACCGACATGCTCGCGCTTCCCGAGTACATCATGTCCGTTGCAACATCGCATCTTAAAACGCCCTTGCTGATATTCAGCTCCGGAGATAGAATATAGGAATATCCACTGCTTGGATTGTAGATCCCACCTATTACCGCAGATCTTCCAACTGCAGACGCAGTGAACTGTGCATTACTGCTGGTAAATGGGCGGTGGGTATCCTCAGACCACCTGTTTGTTTCCAAAAGGTCCTGGCCATCAGAATAGCCCTCAAAGTCCTCCCTGAAGAATATTCTCTCCGAGGAAGCCGAACCCAGAGAATACAGAACCGGGGAGAGGGCAATTATCATTATCAAGAACAAAGGATACCTGATTACTTCTACTCTCATGTGGATCAACCCTCTCTGTGATGACCCATGCACCTCTCGACCCTTATATTTTTCCAACCGGCAATAGCGCTGATAGGATACTAAAATATGGAGACAAAACCAGGTAGAAGTCATTGGTTCTTGAACTCGATGTAGCCGCACTTGCCGCAGGAGAGCCGGTCCGAGTGCTCGACCAGATTGGAGCCCTCGCACTTGGGACATACCCACCGGCTGCCTTTTTCCCACCCCTGAATAAGAGGACACACCACCAGAGAAAACTCCGATGTGCGGGCGCTTAATAATAGTGCTCAACCTCTTCTCCGGGCGCTATTCACACCGTACCGGACATCTCTACGGCCGGATCTTAAGGTAGATAATGAGCCCTATCAGGCCTCCCCCAAGTATCAGGATCGGCGCGAGGGCCGGAGACTCCCACCCTCTTGCCGAGGCATCGTTGTATGACCATACGGCAATGAAGAGGTAAAATCCCAAAACGCCGAGGAAGAGGACCAGTGGGATCATCATGGACATAAGCAAGGATCCGATATCTCCGAATCCCGGTATCGGCTCGGCCGGGGTTCGGGCCGATACTGTGGTTAGAGACAGTGATACATAAGAAAACAGCAGGGAGATCGCGAAAAATGATCTTGTAAAATAATACCTCATGGAGATCCCTCTCTGTTCCACACAAGATAGTGGGTATACCATAAACAACGACATATGTCTATTTAAAATTGATCAGGTGAAAAAAAGTCCCCTGCATGGATCAAGCAGCAGGGGATCAATAAAATCCGAGGCTTACTGGTTCTTGAACTCGGTGTAGCCGCACTTGCCGCATGAGAGCCGGTCCGAGTGCTCGGCCAGATAGGAGCCCTCGCACTTGGGGCAGGCCTTCTTCTTTCTCACCAGCTTATCGTCCTTGATATCGTAAAGATGTGTATGTCCCATTCAAAACCACCCCTTATTTCTTCTTCTTCTCCATCAGGCCGTTCCTTACCAGGATATGATCATCCTCGATCTTCTTGGCCTTCTCAAGGTCCTTGTAGACCCTGGCGGTCCCCTTCGATGTCCCTTTCCCGAACTCGGAGGTAAAGGAATCCACGATCAGGATCGATTTCCCCACGTTCAGGGCGATCCCCAGCGCCTCCCTTACCTGCTTCCTCGGGGGCGTGCTCTCGTTCTCATGCTTTACGAGAAAATCCACCTCGCTCCTCTCGAGAAGCAGATTATCCTTCCTGCCAACTATCTCTACATCCATGATCTCAAACCTCCATGTCCTGGAGTATCCCCGTAACCTTCTTCTTGATCTCCTCATCCACATTGATGAACACCAACCCGCTGTCGGGCTGGCCGTAGACGACGGTCGAACCCACGGGAAACAGGTCGACACACGCCAACGTGGAGAGATCCTCCTCCCCCTCCACCTCTATCAATATCGGGCCCTCGTTGTCACCGATGATGATCGGCCTCAATGAATCGCTGATCGCCTTCAACAGGTCCGAGCCTATCATCCCGGCATCATTTTGAACCTTCACCCTTTTCCAGGGCTTGACCATGAGCGTGGGTATCTTCTTTCCCCTCCTGGTGTGATTGTCCACCAGGATCATATCGGGTACGAAATCCATTCCCGTCATCACGGATGCGGTCACATCTCCCACGAGCACAAGGGGCCTTGAAACCAGCGCCGCAATATTCCCCTTGGTCCTCTCCTCGTTCCTGACCAGAGTGCCCAATGGAAGCTTCAGGGCGGCTCTGAGTTGATCGGTGAGGACATACATCATTTACACCTATCTGACCTTGAGGGCGAACCGGCCGTTGGCCTTTATGCCCATGTGTTCCGCTATGTCGGAGCTCGTATGATCAATGACAACGAGCATGCCCTGCCACTCCTTGGACAGCTCGCCGGAACAGAGTGGACACTTCTCCTCTTCTGTAAGGAACATACACTTCTTGCACGCCAACATGGTTATCACTTCTTGCTCTTCTTTTCGGAGACTACCTCACCCTCTGGGTGGTGCCTCTCCCTGTACTCTTCATCAAGCCATTCGAGCTTACCAAGGCCCGCCTGCCTCATGGTCAGGCCGATACGGCTCTCCCTGGGGGACCGCTCGTTCATGGACATGGACACTATCCTCGCCCGGACCTTGTCGCCAACTCGAAGGTCCCTCTTCGTCTCCTTCCCCACGAGCCTCATATTGCCCAGGTCCGCATCTATATGATCGTCCATGACCTGGCTTATGTGAACAAGCCCGTCAAGGGCCCCGAACCTGACGAAAGCCCCGAACTTCAGGATCTCCACGACGGATCCCTCTATGATCTCGTGGAGCATCGGCTGGAATACCAGCGCGTTGAAATGTACCCTCTGGAATATGGCGCCATCTCCGTGGACTATCCTGCCCTCGCCCACCCTCACGACGTCGGTGGCGTGGATCACAAGGCGGTTTTCCTTGTCCATCCTGCCCTCGAAGTTCCTCCTGGTGAGGTACTGAGCGACCGTATTGAGGTCCTCCCTGAGGTAGTGGGGGGGGATGCGTACCACATCCTCGCGCTTTATCATCTTGTACATTGCTAAAGACTCCCTGTAACTTTACTGCACCAACTATATAAATATTGTTTATAATAGAGGGGCCGAGGAGGGGTTAAACTACTTCTCCTTTATAATTGTTATCCCCCTTTCATAGTCAGGAGCCTCTCCCCATCCCAGACGAATTTTGGACCCCTCCTTTTGGAATGATCCCTCCCCTCCATGACGGCGCCCAGGATCAGGGGAAGCGATATCGACATCTCCACGTGGACCATGACGTGGGTGGCCTCCGCATCGATCTTACCCCACGACTGGGCCTCGCCCAGCGTCGACCCCGAAAGGCCCCCCCACTCCGCACGGTCCATGGTCACCTGGAACGCGTACTCGTGCCCCTCTATTCCCCCGTAGATCATGTCCGCCATCACAATTGAATCGTTGATGTAGTTCTTCGGGACACCGCCGCCCAGATATATGGCGGATGTCGCCCTTGACATGTTGACTATCTGCGCCATCTCGTAGTTGTCCCGGATGGTATCCAGGACCAACAGCTCTCCGCCGGACTCCGCCATCCTCTTGTAGGCTGTGGACAGCCCGATCCCTATGGAGGAATCGGCTATCGCAGGGCAGTATATGGGGACCCCTTCCTTGAAGGCGTTCCCCAGGATCGAATCCCCGTCGTGCGTGCACCTCTCCCCGAGGATCGCCATGAACTCCCTGGTGGAATACCTGCCGGGCCCGATCCCCTCCATTATCTCCCCGATACCTATGTCCGTCTCCCTGAACTTCTCCTCATCCACGTAGGTATCGTAGATCCGGTCTATCATGTGCTCATGCAGCAATACGTCGTCTGCCCCCACGGACCCCTGATAATGCTTGTAGCCCATGGCCTGGTAGAAATCCTGGTACACGACCGCCCCTGTCGTCGCGATGACATCGACCAAACGCAGCCTGATCAGGTCAGCGATCAACTTTCGAAGTCCCGCGGCGATGAGCGACCCCGACAGGCCAAGGAACACAGTGGAGGCCCCATCCCCTTCCGGCCCGGTCATCTTCTTCATGATATCCACCGCAGTGGAGAGGTTCCTGGCCTGAAATGAAGTGTGCGAAAAACCCTCAACCAGATCGGAGATCGAACCTATCCTGGATAGGTCCAGCATCCTGATCGGCGTCTTGAGCAGCTCCTCCCTCCCGGGTTCTTTATTCATATTATCTCCTCTTTCACGGTACGAAAACAGCGGCTGCCAGGACCGTTGTCCATCTGCCCTTCTCATCGACTGTGGAGAACGCGATCGTATTGCGCGTATTGACGATCCTTCCGTCCATCCTGAAGATATCTCTCTTCTCGTCGTAGTCGGAATCCACATCGAACTTGATACCAAGGGTGGAGGCGAGCATCTCCGCCGCAAGGTCCTCCGCGTAATCCCCGGCATCCTTCTCCGTCTGTCCGAGTGAATGATGCTCCGATAGATATCCATAATTTCCCACTTTCTGAGGTATGGCAAGCCCTATGGAGGCCGCCAGCCTTCTCCCGGGCTCGTTGTTGGCCTCCTTGCTCATCACGCAGAAGACGATCTCACCCGGGCTCAGGTCCTTCAATCCCTCCTCCCTTTCGATTATCTTGCATCCAGGGGGAAAGATCGATGAGACGTGCACGAGGTTGTACCTCTGGATCCCGGCATCCCTCAGCGCCAGCTCGAAGCTGGGCAGCTTCTCCCTGTGTACCCCCACGCCCTTGGTAAGGAAAAGCCTACTGGGCGTGAAACCGGTATTGGACATATACGTCGATAGCAGATTTCACTATTTAAAAAGATATGTGGACCATTACTGCCAAATAGCATTCGCCTGCATTACCTCCCCGAGCGGTCAGGGACCTCTGTGGAGTTATCATTATATACGACCTCTTTATTATGAGGCGCCTACAACGGTGATCTATAACGATCATGAGGTGATCCATATGGCAAGGAAACCAAACAGAATGTACCGCCAGATCAAGGGCCCCGCTTATACAAGGAGAGAGTACATGGGCGGAGTGCCAGCCTCCAGGATCACCCAGTTCATGATGGGAAACCGTACGGAAGAGTTCCCCGTGAAGTTCCACCTCATTTTCAAGGAGCCGTGCCAGGTCAGGCATACTGCGCTGGAGGCGGCCCGTATATCCGCTAACAGGTACATCTCAAAGATGGCTGGAGCGCTGAACTACAGATTGATGGTCAGGGTCTACCCCCACCACATCCTCAGGGAGAACAAACAGGCAACCGGAGCCGGAGCAGACAGGGTCTCCCAGGGGATGAGGAACTCCTTCGGAAAGAACGTGGGGACGGCCGCCAGGGTGAAGCAGGGACAGGAGGTCATGACCATAATGGTCAACGAGAGAATGGCCGAGGATGCAAAGATCGCACTCAGGAAGGCCTCCCAGAAGCTCCCCAGCCCCGTGAACATCGTCAGGGTGCAGTGAGAAATCGTTTTATCACCCTATCGCTCTAGGGACGGAGATGGCCAGAAAGAAGAGGGCCCCTCCGGACCCAAAGGATCCCGAGATGACCGATCCCAGGGATGAGTATCTATCCCGATTCATCAAGGATAAGAAGGGAAAGGACCTGGGCGAATCCATCGGGTTGGATGGGGACACGCTGATCATAAAGGATCGAATGGATTTTTTCAGGATACCTCTCAAAAGCGTTGTCATCATGGATGACCACATTCAGATAACCGGCAGGGTTAACTGGAAAAAGGCCAGGAAGGAGGGGGAAAAATGGAGGACCTCTGAACTGGACCCCCTCTACGTCGGAGATGAATGATATGGACGATTTTAAGAACAAACTGGTCATAGTTGTGAGAACGGATATCAAACTGAGCCCGGGCAAGATGGCCGTCCAGGTCGCACATGCTGCGGTGACGTGCGCACTGGAATCAAAGGCAAAGAGGCCCAGATGGTTCAAGGAGTGGTACAACGAGGGACAGAAAAAGGTCGTTGTCAAGGTGAAGAGCAGGGAGGACCTGTTCTTCCTCAAGGAGAGGGCGAGTGCCCTGAGCATAACCACCTCCCTGATCAAGGATGCGGGAAAGACCGAGATCGAACCCGGAACGATCACATGCCTGGGGATAGGCCCGGGCCCCACCCCCGAGATAGACAAGGTGACGGGGGACCTCACCTTGATGTAGGTGATCAAGTGACCTCCTTCACCTTGAAAAATGAGACCCGCGTACTGGGCATCGACGATGGGCCGTATGTGAGGGGGTCGGAAAGGACCCTGATCGTGATGACGGTCTACCGCCTCGACGGATACATCGACGGCTTCCTCTCGGGGTGGATAGACACTGACGGAACAAATGCAGCCGAGAACGTAGGGGATCTATTGAACAACAGCAGGTTCAAGGATCAGATAAGGTGCATAATCTCCGACGGAGGATGCCTGGCCGGCTTCAATGTCCTTGACCTCTCTGCCCTCCATGAACGCACCTCCCTGCCGGTCATCACCTCATCCGACGAGCCCCCCGACACCGATTCCGTGATGCGGGCGCTCTCCTCTTTCCAGGATGGTGAGCAGCGGCTAAAACTATTAACCGCCCACAGTCCATATCCCATCTCACTGCCGGATGGGAAGTGCTGGATCAGGTTCGAGGGCATCGACGGGTCCGATGCGGAGAAGGTGATCCGAAGGGCCACCATCAGGGGACGGACACCTGAGCCCATCAGGATCTCACACATGGTGGCCAGATCCCTCTCCGACTCAATGGAACGGGGGTACAACATATGAAGAACGACGTCAGGATCATACTGCTTCGGATCGCAGGCATGGGTGGAATGGAGAGGTATATCAACCTCCGGACGAAGGACCTGGGAGATGAGCTGGGGATAAGCCAGCAGTCAGCATCCATCTACCTCCGGGACCTGGAGGAGAGTGGGTCCATAGAGCGGATAAGAAAAAAGAGCGGCGGGAAGGTCAGGATAACCACCCGGGGAATAGACCTCCTCAGAGGGCTCCATGAGGAGCTCAACGGCCTATTTCACAACAGAAGGACCTTGCATATGAAGGGGCGTATCGACGAGGGGCTGGGCGAGGGGGCATACTACCTGTCCCAGGAGGGATACACCGAACAGATAGTGGAGATCTTCGGCTTCAAACCGTACCCCGGGACACTCAACATATCACTGGATGGCGAGTTCTCCCCCTCGATCGACCTGCTCAGGCGCGGTCCCGGGATAGAGGTCCGGGAGTTCTCCTCGGCGGGGAGGACGTTCGGAAGCTGCCTCTGTTATCCCTGTACTGTGGAGGGTCAGGAGGCGGTGATAATGGTCCCGGAGAGGACCATACACAGGAACACCCTCGAGATCATAGCCAACAGGCGGCTGCGGGACCATCTGGATGAGATCGTTAACATCGAACTTCAGTTCCCGGCCTATTTGGATGGGCCGTAGAGCTTCTCCCTGAGGATGTCGCTCATCCGGGACATGCATATCGACAGGACCTTGTCGACGTTGCCCTTCCCGTTTATGCCGGCGGCGCCGTCGTGTCCACCGCCCTGGTTTCCGGTCTCCGCTCCGATCCTGGACATGAACTCACCCAGATGGATGCCCATTCCGATAATATGGGACTTCGCCCTGGCGCTGATCCTCAGGTCGCCCTTCCTGGACGAGCCTATGAACACTATGTCCGCTCCGCAGATCAGCAGGGACCTCGCAGCCGATGCCTCGAAGGTCGACACCCTGGACGAGGCCAGGACCTGGTCCTTAATCTTGTGATATTTCACCCTCTTTACGGCCTTGAGCTGTGCCAGCTTCTTCGATACGTCGAAGTAGTTCTCGCCCTCGATGACGGAGAGAACATCCTCCATGGAAACTGCGGAGCCGTTCAGGAGGAATGAGCAAATATCCATATCTTCGGGGTCCGCAAACCTGAACTTGCCCGTATCCGCTATGATACCCGCGATGCCCGCGAGCGCCATGTCGTCGGTCAGCACCGATCCAGTGAGCATCGCCATCTGCAGTACGATCTCAACGCAGGCGGACCTGTCGCTGTCCACGTAGATCTCGCCGGGCCAGTTGTCGTTCATGAGGTGGTGGTCGATGACCCAGTATCTGGGCCACTCCGACACATCCCCGTTCGACACCTGCATGGGGGAGGAGGAATCCAGGACTATCACCAGATCGTAATCCTTCACTTCGGGACCTATCACCATCTTCTCTCCGAGGTGCCCCAGCAGGATCTTGCCGGGGGCGGATATTGAATCGTATGCGCCCATCTCCACCCATGGAAAGGTGTATTTCAGGACCAGAGCAGAGGCCACGGCGTCCAGGTCCGCATTGTGATGCGCCAGCACCAGTACCCTGTCGTCCCTTCCTAAAAGTATATCGTTTATTATCTTCCAGAGCAACAGCTCATCCCTGGCCCGGGGGAGAAGCCCATTATTGAAAGACCACCCCTGCTGGGAGTGCTCCGGTGCATCCATACATACCTTCCTTGCCCTTACTGGAAACCTTTGAGGGCCTCGTTGAGCTCCGAGCCTAGCGACTCGTACATCTGCTTGATCTGGGCCTCCTGTTTCTCCATGGAGGATACCCTGACCTCGATGGTCTCCGCCTCCTCCTTAAGGTCCGTTCCCAAAGCTTCGATATCATCGACCTTGAGGAGCAGACCCCCCACCTGACGGAACACGTCACCGCCCTTGTGGCCTTTCAGGGCCTCGATCGACATAGCAACCTCCCTCTTCCTGGCCTCCATCTCACCTTTCTGTGAGATCACCATCTGGAGTTGCTGTTTCAGCTGTTCGAACTGTGCTAACTTTTCCTGAATATCCTGAGGGATGTTCGGCATTGCCATGAGTATCACCCGATGTTGGGCCCAGATAAGGGGGCCCGTATAATAGGCTTTTGGACCCCACTGTGATTCAGCCTAACTTAGACCGGCTCATACAATATTTGATATGTCAAAGTTGTGATATCAACGAATCATTAGATTCGTCTAACCTTCGGAGAAGTATCTCCTCAGATCACAACAAATCGGTAGATTTGTCTTATCTTCGCGATGCCAACGAA
>JAGLEG010000506.1 GCA_023145185.1 Thermoplasmata archaeon | reverse complement strand
ACACGGGAGGGTGCCGAGGCCAACGTCCTTGATGTCCAGGTGATCAAGGAGGCCGTGGAACACAAGATCGACAAGGAGAAGATATCGATATTCAGATTTAACATCGACCGGGAGTGGATCCCTGACGAGCTGGAGACCCCGTGGGGGGAGTTCGGCATCATGTTGGTCCTGTGGTCCATTTCCACCGTTATCCTCTGGTTGGTATTCCACAAGGTCGTCCTGGTGATCGCCAGGAAGACGAAGACAAATCTTGATTTCAAGATATTCACGATAATCAGGGTTCCGTTCTTCACCATTCTGTTGCTCTACGGCCTGCTTGTATCCCTTGCCAGGGTGGTCAACGACGACCTGACCGATGCCATGTACAACATCTATATCAGCGGTTTGATAATAATGGTGACCTACGCGCTGGCCAGGGTCTTCAAGCTGATAGTCAGCGATTATCTGATGGAGCTGGCCAAGAAGACAGAGACAGAGGCCGACGATGCCCTGCTCCCGCTTCTGAGCAAGATGGGGACCGGATTGATATGGGTGGTGGGCGTGGTCATGTTCCTGGATACGTTGGGACTGGACATCACCGTGTTCGTGATGGGCATGGGCGTGGTGGGCCTGGTTGTGGCCTTCGCCGCGCAGGATACCATGTCCAATCTCTTCTCCGGAATTATGATATTGATCGACCGGCCCTTCAAGGAGGGCGACTGGATCCAGCTGGACGACAATGTGTACCAGGTTGTCGATATTGGCCTGAGGTCAACAAGGATGTTCCACTCGATAACGAACCAGATGGTGACCATCCCCAACTCCAAGATATCCGACCATATGTTCTCCAATCTGAACCTCCCGGATACAAAGGGGAGGACCACCGTCAAGGTGGGTGTCGGATATGGTTCCGATCCCAGGAAGGTCGGGAGGATCCTTCTGGAAATTGGGCGGAACCATCCCGATACGTTCGAGGATGGGGAACACCAACCATTCTACCGCTTCTCATCCTTTGGAGACTCCTCTCTCGATTTCTCCATGACCCTATGGGTGAAGGATTTCAACGACCAGTGGAGGGTGGCAAGCGAGGTTAAGGAGATGATCTTCTACCGCTTCGCCAGGGAGGGCATAGAGATACCGTTCCCACAGAGGGTGGTGCATCACATGGGGGAGGGCCCGGTGCCCGAGGTCAAAAAGGATACCAGGGCCCCTTCCCCCGATATGAAGAACCTCGCCCCGTGACCGGGTCACACGCCTATGCTGTAATTGTGGGAGTCGTCGGAGTATATGCCGTTTACGGATATGTGAAACCAGTCGTAGAATGTGGTCCCTTCCAGGCTGGTCCTCGTGCCGTAGCCCTCCGCCCTGAGCGACCACATCCCGGGATCGGCGTCCGAGATGGTGAATATCCTCTCGGAGATATCTATGGTCTCGCCGGAGATCGCATCGAACCTCCTCTCCTCCATGACGGAGAGGGTCCCTTTCTCCTCCTTCAATATGGTGATGACCACGTATCTCTCGAAGTCTATTCCAGCCGCATCTCCCATGAAGAAATGGACCTGGGCCTGAACGTAGAGCTCTCCCCCCAGCTTTCCGATCTCGAAATTATCGATCTTTCGCACGAACTCCTGCGCCCCGATCTCGAAGGATTGGTAGTCGATCGCGCCCTGGAACTCGTACCTGACATCGGCGATGGTCCCCCTCGTCATGTCGGTGTTGTCCACCTTTGGGGGTATTATGATCTCTCTTGCCGAGTGTATGTCGAAACAGCCCGTGGTGAGCATCGTGGACACGATGAGCAGGGAGAGCGTCGCCAGGAGAAGGGATCTCTTAAATTTCACGGGAGATGGATGGCCCTCTTATGATAAAACAATAACGACAACAGGGATAGCAGTTCCTTTTGTTGTGGATAGGGTCAACTGACCCTTCTGAAAGGCTCCCTCTCACCAATGGGGGCAGTGGCATCCATACCCATCTTGGAGGTGGTCCCATCCTCGTTGGCGGATGGGTCAAGTGTCGAGCCCCTTGCGTTCTCCACGACCATCAGGTCCCTGTGCGCCTGGAAACGGGTGGCCAGGGCCCACTCCACCATATTGTCGTCGAAGATGTCCACGTCCTCGTCCACGGCCACCACTCTTTTCATGGAGGGATGGCCCGTGAAGGCAGCCATTATCGCGTTCTTTCCGTCCCCCTCCTTCTGTTTCCTGATGGAGACCACGCAGTGGAGCCACCCGCAGCCGCCCTCCGTCAGGCGGACGCCCTTGACGTGAGGGACCACCTTCCTGACTGATTGAAGTATGGAGGGCTCCTTGGGCAGGCCCATCAGCAGGTAGTGCTCCCTTCCGCCCGGAAGCAGGATGTGAACGATGGGATCCTCCCTTGCAAGTACCCGGTCCACCCTGAATATCGGCTCTCCCGGATCCATTCCGGAGCGATCGTAGGTTGAGGTGATATCGACGAAGGGCCCCTCGGGAGCGGTCTCTCCGGTGAAGGCGCCGCAGATCACTATCTCGGTGCCCGGCGGGGAGAGAAGGCCGTCCCCATTTGGTGAGAAGCATTTCATCCTTTCCCCGGTTGCGTCCAGGTGAAGTGCCGAGGCGACCTCCATCTCATCGACCCCGTAAGGCAGTGAACAGGAGGCTGCTATGAGGCTGGCAGCACCGCATCCCATCGACACGACCGCCTTCAGCTCCTCGCCCCTTGAAAGGGCCGTGTTCAGCATGTGTTTCAGGTGTCTTGGGACCACCCTCACCGCGAACCGTCCCCCACCTATGTACATCATCCGATGGAAGGAGAGGTTCCTCTCCCCATCGATCCCGGTGTGGACGATCCCCGAGGTGATATAGCTCCCTCCATCCCCCTTGAAATACCTGGGGATGGGGACGTCGCCGATATCCACCTCGCCATAATAGTTCGGAACGGCCGTCCCCTCGGGTTCTATCCTCTCCTCCATACCCTTCAGGACCGCCTCTCCAAGTGACCCGATCTCCACGTTCAGGGAACGGGCGATGGCCCCCCTGGTCGAGAAGACGTTTCCCGCAAATCTAAAGGATGGATCGTTACTGCATGATGCCACCCATGGGGTCGTGGGCCGTCTCACGCACGTATCGCTGGCCTGGAGGTCCTTGTCCACACCGTTCTCAAGCAGGCTCAGGTCGTCCCATTTCAGAAGGTCTCGAAACTCCATGTTCATGGGTAACGGAGAGGAAGTACCTATAATGTGAGCCTTTTTATCGTGGATGGCGGCCACAACGCCTGCCGGCCGATGGATAGGGCACAATCCCATCCTTCTATGTGATATATAACTAGATACTCAGAAACCCTTAAATTGATTAAGCATATATTAGCGTTGATTTCCATGGCTGTCAGGAACCGATTAATTGAATGTCCCAACTGCTCGAAACGGTTGGAGGATACCAAACAGGAGAATATCACATGCCGGTACTGCGGCCACATCTTCGAGAGGGAGGAGGTGGCCCAGGAGGACGAGGATTACATTCGGAAGAGGATGATCATCGACCTCCGCGCAGAGATGGAGATATACAAGTCGAGGAAGAAGCTCTCCACCATCTTCATGATATTGAGCTTTATTTTCATAATACCACTTGTGTTTGCAGCCCCGGTGAACCTGATGATCTACATCTTCATCCTTATGTTCCTGATCACCGGCTCCGTGCTGTTTGTTATGGTGATCCTGAACGATAAGGGATACGAGTCCAGCAAGAGCAAGGCGAGCGATATATCGATGAGAAGGAGACTATAGGGGGTATTGATATGGAAAAGGATACCAGGAGAATTTTAAGCGTACTCATATTGATGGCCTTTCTAATGTCCTCTCTTGTCGTCGGCACCTCCACGGTCGCGAAGGAGCCTCTGAACCCCCCCACAAGGGGCGATGTTCTGGAGATCAACGACACGATGATCATCACCTCCTCAAGGTCTCTGGGACATGTCAAGATCCGCGAGGGCGGCAGCCTGATCATTCAGGGCGCCATCTCCGTCGTGATGGAGTCCCTTGAGTGCAAGAACGATAACGGGACATCTTTCCAGATGATCGGCGATGGTCCCGAGGATCAGAATAGGGCCCAGCTAACTGTTACTGGAGACCCTGAACTTGAAGATTTCATTCTTCATCTGGAACCTGAGAGGATATTCCTGCAAAACGCCAAGATATTCGCCGAGAACAGGGTTGATTCCAGTGATCTTGCGAAAAGGGGGATGAACGTAGTATTCAACTCTATGAAGGACGATTTTGAGATAAACAATACCGATATCGAGATCTGGGCCCAGAACGGCGAGGATGGAAGTTCCATTGGGGGCGTACACCAGCCGGGTACTTCCGGGGCCAAAGCGACCCTCACCATCCAGGCAATGGAGGGGAACGACATGGTGGTATCCGGGTCCCTGATAGAGGTACACGGAGGGAGCGGAGGGGATGCGAAGATCCAGAACAATGAGCCCGGTATAGGGGGGTTTTCCCACCTTGTACTCCAGGGGGAATTCGTTGATATCTCCACCAGTCGGGTATTCTCCCTCGGTGGCCAGTCCGGAAGTATCGTCTCTGGAACCGACCTGGAAAAATATGGGTCCGCGGGCGGAAGTGCCCGACTTGACCTGATCTCCCAGAGGGAGATGAACATCGACCGCTCCCAGGTAGAATCGGAGGGAGGATTGAGGACCGACGGTAAGACGGGGGTCACCTCTTTCATATATCTAACCAGCGAGGACGATGCGATCTACATGGACTCCGATAAACAGGGGGCGGACAGGAAGCTGACCCTCTCACAACTTCTGAGCGACGCCACCCTCATCGAGGCTCCGAACGGGGCCTTCCTGCATCAGGTGGACCTGGGTGATGAGAAACCCTCCTCCCAGGGGGATACGATAATATTCGTCTACTGGTGGTTTTCGGTAAACGTCAGGGACAACTACGGTAACCCCCTGAAAGGCGCGGTAATATCATACACTGTGGGCAACGATCCGACAGTGATCACCTCTCCTGACAACTCCTGGATCACCGGGGAGACCGGGAAGCTGGACCTCGAGTTGGAATCATTGATCATTGAACCAGGCAAGCCCGCAAATACCAAGTCATACACCTTCCTTGCGGTGATAACAGGAGGCGCCACAGGCAACTCCGACAGGATAGAACTGGACAATCAGAATGAGGTTGCCCTGGTCGGGATCACCCTGATCACCGTTGACCTCAAGATGATCAACGGCGAGGAGTACAAGCCCGGTATGGTCGTGGGAGGTGAAGAAGCGGAGCTGGAGGGCGTTGCTTTCCCGGCCCCGAACAGCAAACACGATATCCTGAGCATACAGTGGTATGTCGATGATACGCTGATAGGTGATGTCACGGACATATCGGACCCGATCATGTCACCATTTTCAAAGTGGATGGTCACCTGGGACACGACAGAGTGGCCAGATGGTCAGTATTCGCTCTCCTTTATCGCAGTGGATGAGGCGTACGAGGTGAGAACCGAGGCATCGGTGGAGGTGTCCCAGCTGGCCATCAATCATCGGCCGATAGTTGCATCTGCGGTGGTGAAGGATACTGTTGACGAACATAACGCGGAGATGGGGGGAACCGTCGAGTCGCACGTCACCAAGGAGAACCCTTACCTGTACATCAACGGAACGGTGTGGGACCGCGATGCGTGGTCTCCCTATATCGATCTTGGAAAGATCATCACCAGGGTGAAGATGGTCATGACCAGAAGTGATGGATCCGTGGTTTACAGCAAGGACCTCACATCAGGATACGACGAGCTGATAAAGGTCAACGAGACCGGTGGTTGGGCTTACAGGTTCAAGGTGGACACGTATGTCAAGCTGGAGGTTGACGGCCAGTCAAATTACATCTTCAGCGAGGGCGTGTACAAGGTCCAGTTCCTGGTGGAGGATGACGTTCCGCTCGCTTCCATACCCGAGGATAACTTTTTCATGATAGATCTGGAGAAGGATTTCTACCCCGTGATAAACCTCTTCCTCGAGGGGGAGGATTCGTCCATTGACTCGGATTACGAGTATGACTTCCCCGTGTTCATGGTGGATACCGAGAAGAGCCATACGATGGATGTCAGGTTCAACTTCACGAAAAGCTACGATGAGGACGATCCCGACCACGATCTCCACGACTCATGGCTCGGCCTCACCTACACACTGTACGTGGGGTCAAAGAGCAATATTGTGGTCAATGCCGAGAAGGGTATCAGCGGCTTTTCTTACGAGTTCGACGTCGGGGATGTAGGTGCTGGGGAGACCGAAGCCTTCATTATTATTCTGGAGGTTGAGGATTCCCAGGGTCTCAAGGCCACCAATACCTTTGTTGTGAAGGTCACGCATTACCCGCCAGAAGAGGAGATATCCCTCTGGGAGACGATCTTCGGCGTGCCTCCCAGCGTGAAGTTCGAGTCCAGGATATTCGCCTTCCCGGCGGTCTTCGGCCTGATAATCATCTCATATCTGGGCCTGGTCCTTGTAAGCACCCTCATGCACAAGAGGGAGCAGAAGAAGAAGTTCGCCCTGCTGCAGAAGTACAGGGAGGAGGAGAAGAGCAAGAAGACCAGCGTAGTCGACGATGAGATCTTGATGGGAAGTGGTTTCATCAAGTCCTCAACCGATTATCTGGAAGCGACCGGCGCCACCAAGGGGAAGGAGGAGTTCCAGAAGGAGCTGGAGTCCAAGGCGGCCCCCAAGTCTGCGGCAGATACCGCTAAACCTGCAGTGGCTCCTCTTAAGTCCGCAGCGGCTCCAATACCTGTGGCCGCCCCCAAGCCCGCGGCAGCCCCTGCCCAACCAGCAGCGGCCCCTGCAAAGCCCACTGTAGCTGCCGCTAAACCTGCGCCCCCTACACCACCTGCGGCGGCTCCTGCCAAGCCCGTGGTGACGCCTGCTCCACCTGCAGCTCCAAAACCACCAACTCCTCCCCAGGGATAGGGGAGATAAGCGAGGTAGGGTGAGATCGTGGTTGGACCGATGTTGTCAGTTATCGTTCCGACATATAATGAGCGGGATAACATGGGTCTTTTGATCCCCCGCCTCACCAGGGTACTGGAATCCGGATCGATCCCCTACGAGATACTGGTGATGGATGACGATTCACCGGACGGCACCTGCGACGAGGTCCAGCGCCTCTCGGCGAAATATCCAGGGGTAAGATGCATCAGAAGGATGCAGGATCGCGGCCTCTCTCCTGCCGTGATGGAGGGTTTCAGGGAAGCAGTAGGGGATATCCATCTGGTGATGGACGCGGACCTCTCACACCCGATCGAAGTGGTGCCTGAACTGTATCGTGCGATAGCCCATGATGGTGCGGATGTTGCGGTCGGGTCAAGACACGTCAAAGGAGGGGGGATCGAGGATTGGCCGTTGAAGAGGAAGGTGATCTCATGGGGGGCCTCGATGCTGGCCCGCCCCCTGACCTCCTGTTCCGATCCCATGTCCGGTTTCTTCGCTATCAGGCCCTCTGTGATCAAAGGTGCTCCCCTTCGGGCGAAAGGATACAAGATCCTCCTGGAGGTCCTCGTCAAGGGAAGGTACGAGAAGGTGGTGGAGGTCCCGATAACGTTCAAGGACAGGGAGCTGGGGGAGTCCAAGCTGGGAAGCGACGTGATGGTGAACTACGTTCAGCATCTGATGTGGCTCTACCTTCACCCGGGATCGGCCCCGCTGATCAAGTTCCTGGCCGTCGGGGGTTCCGGGATCATAGTGGACCTGGGGATCCTCTCAATCTTCCTTATTTTCTTCGTAGGAGAGGATACTGGGTCACTGCTCGGATACGATCTGAAATACGTGTTCATCTTCCAGGCGATATCTTTTGCATATGCCACCACGTGGAACTTCGTGTGGAACCGCCACTGGACCTTCGACGCCAGGTCGGCCAAGCCATCTGGACAGTATGTGAAGTTCCTTACCGTGGCCACGATCGCCCTGATCGTCAGGACGGCGCTCTTTTACGTCGCCGTGAATATACTTGGATTCCAGGGGATACCCGAGTATCACATTTCCCTTCTGGCGGTTATCATCTTCGTGACAGCATTTAATTACCTTGGATCCCGCCTCTGGGCCTTCAAGAAATGAGGTGGGGACAGAATTAAATAAGAGCCGCACGGTTTTTAGGGCGTGTCCCGACGCGGAGCCATCGCAACATTCCTGTACGTTCTTCTGCTGATATGCTCGCCCCAATATCTGGACATGACAGGTGGGGCACCCGAACTGGATATGGTGAAGCTGGAGATCGCCCAGGACGCCCTCTCGTT
>JAGLEG010000505.1 GCA_023145185.1 Thermoplasmata archaeon | reverse complement strand
TAGAAAGGAGAGGTTCAAGAGCCGGTCGGATGAGTGAGGAGGAAATTAGATGACAAAAAATTCGAAACATCTCAAGAGATACGCGATCCCCAGGTCGTGGGCCATACCCAGGAAGGCCGAGGTATGGGCGGTGAAGCCGTCCCCGGGCCCCCATTCAAAGGAGCTATCCATTCCTCTCATGGTTGCCCTGAGGGACATATTGAAGCTTGGAAACACCTCCTCCGAAGTGAAGAAGATACTGGCCCAGAGGGAGATCAAGGTGGACGGCAGCGTAAGGGTGAGCTACAAACACCCGGTGGGCCTAATGGACGTCATATCCATAACCAAGATAGACTCGCATTACAGGGTAATGCTCAACCCCAGGGGACAGATCATCCTCACGCAGATCGAGAAGTCCCAGTCGACCTGGAAGCTAGTCAGGATCATTAACAAGGTGAAGGTGAAGGGCGCGAAGACGCAGTTGAACCTTCATGACGGCAGGAACCTCCTGGTGGCGAAGGATACTTTCAAGACCGGCGACGTGTTAAAGATATCACTTCCCGATCAGAAGATCATGGAAAAGCTGGACATGAAGGAGAGCAATCTCGCCCTTCTGACAGGTGGAGCCCACATCGGGACGATATGCAGGATAAAGGGAACAGAGGTGACCTCCAATCCCGGACCCAACCTGGTGGAGTTCCACGAGGGGTTCAACACCATCATGGACTACGTTTTCGTGGTAGGCGATCAGACCTCCCAGATAGGCTCAGGTGAGGTGAGTATAATATGACCGGAGATGAGGGAGGGTCAAGAGAGAGCCCGATGAGAGATATCAGGATCTCAAAGGTCGTGATCAACATTGGGGTGGGAGAGGCTGGGGACAAGCTGGCCAGGGCCGAGAAGGTGGTAACCCTTCTCACGTCCCACAAGCCCACACAGACAATATCAAGGACCACCAACAGGGACCTTGGCGTAAGGCTTGGAATGCCTATTGGATGCAAGGTCACCCTCAGGAACGAGGATGCGCCTTTGTTCCTGAAGAGGGCTTTCTGGGTCAAGGAGAACAAGATCATGGGTTATTCCTTCGATCCGGAGGGGAACTTCTCCTTTGGAGTATCGGACCATACGGATTTCGAGGGATTGAGATACGATCCAGATATTGGGATCTTTGGAATGGATATCAGCGTCGTGCTATCGAGGCCCGGTGCAAGGGTTTCCAAGAGGAAGATCTCAAAGGGACGCATTCCGAGGTCCCACAGGATCACCAGTGAGGAAGCGAAGGAGTTCGTGCACAAGAATTTCAACGTGGAGGTGGTGGAATAATGACAGAAGAGAAACCGAAAAAGACCTTCGGAAGGAAGGTTGGATGTGTGAGATGTGGAAGGAAGAGGGGCATCATAAGAAGGAATGGCATGCACCTCTGCAGGCAATGCTTCAGGGACATAGCCCCTGAGATAGGATTCAAGAAATATTCATAAGGAGGCGAAAGGATGAGACACGATCCATTATCAGATGCAATGTCCATAATAAAGAACGCAGAGCGTTCCGGAAAGATGGAATGTTTGATCAGGCCCGCCTCCAAGCTAATAGGCAGGGTGCTGAAGGTCGTTCAGGAGAACGGCTACATAAAGGAGTTCGAATACGTAGAGGATGGCAGGTCAGGATGGTTCCGGGTATTCCTCAACGGCAACATCAACGACTGCGGTGTGATCAAACCCCGGTTCGCGGTGAGAAGGGCCGATATGGAGGGTTACGAGGCCAGATACCTGCCAGCACAGAACTTCGGATGCTTGATCTTGACCACCACCAATGGTGTGATCTCCAATGAGAAGGCCAAGGAGATAAACACCGGTGGGAGACTTCTGGCCTACGTTTATTGAGGTGATCGGTGATGCCAAAGATGGAAGAGATGTCAAGGGATGTTAAGATGCCAAGTGGGGTCACAACAACCTACGAGAAGGGTATCCTCACCATAAAGGGGCCCAGAGGAGTGCTCGAGAGATCATTCGTCCACCCCAGGGTGCAGTTGAAGGTTTCGAAGGACACGGTAAGTACGTACTGTAACAGGCCGAACAGGCGTGAGATGGGGTTGACCGGTACATGGTGGGCCCACGTGAAGAACATGGTCGAGGGCGTAACCGACGGTTTTCATTACAAGATGAGGATCATCTACTCCCATTTTCCTATCAAGACCTCGCTCAAGGGAACGGAACTGGTCATAGAGAACTTCCTTGGCGAGAGGTTTCCCAGAAAGGCCAATGTGCTTGAGGGCGTTACCACAAAGATCTCCGGTGATACCATCACGCTTGAGGGTAACAACAAGGAGAACGTGGGGCAGACCGCAGCGAATATTGAAAAGGCCACCAAGG
The DNA here is from genome assembly GCA_023145185.1 of Thermoplasmata archaeon. GTDB lineage: Archaea > Thermoplasmatota > Penumbrarchaeia > Penumbrarchaeales > Penumbrarchaeaceae > JAGLEG01. The sequence goes on along the minus strand of JAGLEG010000505.1, from coordinate 162 downwards.
TTAAGAACTACGACCCGAGGGTCTTTCAGGACGGCATTTATCTCGTAAAAAGGGGTGAGTAGTAATGGCTGGAGAGAAGAGCGAGAAACCCAAGACCGTGAAGAAGAAGGTCCCGGCCGAGAAAGTGGCGAAGAAGCCAGCCCCGGCCGAGAAAGTGGCGAA
>JAGLEG010000504.1 GCA_023145185.1 Thermoplasmata archaeon | reverse complement strand
CGATCATATCCTCTTCCATCCTGTTCCGTTTATCGACCCGCCTCCACTTGGAACCATGAATGAACTATTCTCTCTTATCCCGTTCTGTTAATCGACCTGTTCATGAGAATCCAATGCTCTCATAAACGTCTCCAGGTCGTCCCGACTTTCGACCCATACTGTCCCACGTTCGACCCAGAGACGCTGTCCCGTGTTTCGACCTGGAAAAGATTCGATCATCATTTTCATAAGTAACGATACACACATTAACCAAATAGACCATGTTATCACTGATAATGAACTAATCCTATCACAAACAACAGATATAGTTATCACTGATAAATTTATATACGTTATTCAACATACCGATAATTATCATGATACTCAACAATAACGATATGGAAGCCATCAAGAAACTACTTCTTTACAAACTCGACATCGGAAAAGGAGCGAGGTTTCAGTTCAATAGAAAACTCTCAAACGAGTATCCTGTCCCCTCCAACCTAATAATCGAGAGTACTGAAAAAACGGTCTTCGTTGAGATCGTTCATACGACCTCATGGAAAAATCTATCAAATCTCCTCCTACTCGAAAACCTCAACAATACACCATCCCGTCTCGTTATAATTAGCAGGATATTCCCCGACCATATCAGAAGGTCTGCAAAAATACTAAAGATTGAATTGATTCCTCTTCCGGAAGATGTTCTCGTGATAAAAAACGATAAAAGACCCAGTGGTAAGATCACATCGGAAAAGGCCTGGAGGATAATACTTGCTCTGATGAGACTTGGTCCTTGTTCCATACGGCGCATATCCGTTTCAGAGAACATATCCTACGGCTGGACATATGGTGTGATCGGGAACCTGATCTCAAGAAACATCGTGGATCGTATCAACAATAAAGTGGAGATAACAAACACAAAGGACCTGTTCAATGCTGTTGCCTGGGAGAGACCTTTTAAGGAACTGGAAAAACTCCAAATCAGAACATCGTTCGAATCGTCACATGATCTTTCAAGAACATTGACATCATGGGCACACGATCGAGGAGATCTACTGGTGATGTGTGGATATTCAGCAGCATCCATCCAGTACGGATATGGGGTCAGAAACGATCTCATTCAATGTTATGTACCTGATGACGGGACCCTGAAAGCACTTGAGAGGGAATTCTCGGTGGATGACACGGATGGTGTAACCATCATCGTATTCAAGCCAGATAGAAACGTATCGGATTCCGCTGTCATTGTGGATGAGGTCCTTGTAACGAATAGATACCAAACATTGTTGGATGTCGCAGGAATGGGATTTTCGGGATACGACCTACTGGATTCAATGGTGAGGGAATATGGAACCGATAGCCCGTGAATCACTTGATGAGCTGAGGGCAATCTTCTCCTGGATCAACGATAGGGAAATGGAAGGAGAAAAGCCCATTACAGTGCTGGTCGGAGGTTGGGCAGTCCACTCTTATAATAATTATTGGGGTTCGGTGGACATCGATATCATCACGAATAATCGAACCAAAAAGAGCCTGAAAAAATATCTACTGGACAAGAGGGATTACCATCCCGACCTCGAAACCACCAACTCCGTATTCAAGGTCACTTCTGCAGGAGATGTGATCATAGATCTCGCAAACAGGGGTAGGGACAGATTCGAGGGGAGATCCGCATTTCTCCACCTTGATGTAATCGATGGGAATACCGAATATAGAACCCTGGAGGATCAGGAGGTTCCAGTTCCATCCCGAACCATATTATTGATGATGAAGATCAAGGCCGCCTGGGATCGATGTTGGAGGATCGACAACGGCAGGAGCTCGGATCCCGATTGGGAAAATGGGAAACTTATCAAAGACAGATCTGACATCCTGGCGTTGATCGACCCTGATAGAGGTGGATCAGATATCAGGGTTGACCTTATGGGGGATTATTTTCAACAACACCCATTTTTAATGGGCGTCATTGATAGAATGATTGGCTCAAATCCCGCAGCAGAAAAATATGGGATCTCATCCAACAAGGCAGTTGAGAACATTAAA
>JAGLEG010000503.1 GCA_023145185.1 Thermoplasmata archaeon | reverse complement strand
CCTGTCGTTGATCTGCTGGTCCTCTATCCTCGCGAGTTCCTCTCCACACCTCTTTCTGGTCTCGTAAACCGGCCTGCCGTCTATCTCCGAGGTTACGGATGCGAAGTAGAGGAATTCGAAGAAACATAGGGCTTTTCTCTTTGCGGGACAGTACCTCTCCACCCTCAGCTCGCCATCTTCCAGCACGGCCATCTCACCAGGTTGGATATGGGTCACCTTCTCGGGCCGGAACCGGTAGAGAGCACAGGTCTCAGAGGCCACGAAGGCCCCCTCATCGGTCTGTATGCCTGAAAGGGGCCTGATGCCCCATGGGTCCCTCATCGCCACCAGATCTCCGGTCCCCTGGAGGAAGGAGATGTTGTATGCTCCATCGAAATCCTCGGATAGGCGCCCGAACATCTCCTTGGGATCGGCACCGTTCACGTCGGATATGTACTTGGAGAGGTAGTGCATGATAACCTCTGTATCGGTATCCAGCATGAGGTGGTATCCCTCTCTCCTGATGCCCTCCTCCAGTTCGGTACGGTTGGCAATGTGGCCGTTGAATCCGAAGGAGAACCATTTGTATCTGATCCCGTGGACCCTCTCGAACGGCTGCACGTGTCTGTTGGTCAGGGATCCCGAGGTCCCATATCTGGTGTGCCCGATACCCTTCTCACCATCCAGGGCGGCCATTATCTCGCTGAACTCCCGTTCATCAGCTCCACCGAATACCTCGGTGACCCTGCCCGGCTTCTTGTGTTTCTTTATTATTATGGACCTGTTCGGGTCGAAGGTGGAGATGCCTGCCCCCGCCTGGCCTCTGTGCTGCAGGTCCTTCATCATCTGATACAGCTGAGGGGCTACGTTCCCGCCCGGCATGCAGCCTGCGCAGATGCCGCATTCCTCACCTGTCTCATCGATTATTGGACCAACCCCACGGCCATTTTCATGAGCACGGCCCTGGGGTCATCCGCCTTGACGACCCCGGAGGCAAGGAGGACTCCCACGGTGCCCAGTTCCAGGGCCACCTTGATATCCCCCGCGTTCTTGACCCCAGCGCCCGTGAGGACCCTGACATCGGATGTGATCTCTCCAACGGCCTCAACGGTGTCGCGGACTATCCCCGGATTCGCGGTTGTGACCGAGATATCCCCCCCTATCAGTTCCGGGGGTTCCATGGCCACGAAATCGGGGCCCATTGCCGCCGCCGCCCTGGAGGCGTTGATATTGTTTGTGCAGACGATGGTCGTCAATCCCTCCTCCCTGCAGGCCGTGATCAGGGCCTCGATGTCCGCCATCCCCCTGCGGTTCTCCGAGTGATTGATCAGTATCCCGGTCGCGCCTGCCGCCTTCACAGAGGAGAGCGTGGTGTGGCCCGTTCGGGCGCTGGTCTCCCACAGGTCCACGCTCTGCGCGAACACAGGGACCTTCACCTCATGTGCCACCCTGGAAAGCTCCACCATGGGCGGACAGATGATGATCGACGCACCGGTCTCTGCCTGTACCTCCTCACATATCCTGGCAAGTGAGAGGGCGCCATCTCCATCAACCTGTGCATATGTCTTGAAATTCAATATTATCGCCGGTGTCCTCATATCAACATCTCCTCTTCTATCATCGAGATCTCCCTCTTTCCCCCAATATATATGGGGACCCGCTGATCCAGCTTATCGGGGCTAATATCGAGGATGTTCCCCCGCCCATTGGATGCTGCCCCTCCCGCCTGGGTGATCATGAAGCCCATCGGGTTCGCCTCGAACAGCAGCCTGAGCTTGCCGTCCTCCGATCCCTCGAAGGCGGGATACGTGAACACTCCCCCTTTGTGAAGTATCTGATGAACGTCGGCCACGAAGGACCCGCTGAATCGGAGCTTGTACCCCTTTTCTTCCAGCTTCCGTATGAAACGCCTGTGAGGTGGAAGCCATTTCTTTCTCAGGGCTCCCGGCGCATACAGCCTGGAAGACCCTATCCTGAGGTCCTCATGCTGAAGCTGGTAGCTCCCCCCCTCATTCAGTACGAACTCGTGGACGCCCTTGCCGATGGTATACGTGAGTGTCGTCAGAGGGCCGTACAGGATATACAGGGCGCCCACCATCTCCCTTCCCGGGTTGAACGGCGAGCTGTTTCTGTAGATCCCGATGATCGTGCCCACGGTCAGGTTGACCCCCATCAGGGACGAGCCGTCAAGTGGGTCCATGGTCACCGAGAACGCCCCTCCCTTGTTGAGGGATACGATGTCCGGCCTCTCCTCCGATGCCACCGAATTGACGCAATCCAATTTTCCGAGGGCCGTTACGATCACCTCATCTGCAAACACGTCCATCTGTACCTGGGTCTCCCCGTACACGTTGGTCGTATCGCAGGATTCCTGTCTACATTGAAAGCCCGCCCGGATCACCATACCCTGGTCTGCTATCTTCAATATCAGGTCTTTCAGGTCCGGGTCCGTTGCCGGGATGTGTTCTTCGAGGAACATGATGCGCCTCCCCTGGTCGCTGTGCGTAAGTGGGGTTCTATATTTATTGATTTTCCGCCCCTATTCCCCGGATATGACGTCCACGAGGACCGTGGCCGTATCGGTGTTCCCGGAAGGGTCCTTGACCGTCAAGATCACCGTATAGTTCCCCGGGCCTGGAAATGAATAGGTGAGGTTTACAAGATCGCTCCATACGTGGCCGCCGATCTCCCATTCGTAGGTTAGGTCCTCTCCCTCCGGGTCAAAGGAGTTGTTCGCGTTCAGATTGACCGGTTGGTTGACCTCCACGACGGCGGATGATATGTATATGCGGGCCTCGGGGGGATCATCACCCCTTACCGAGAAGAATATCAAGGCCGCGATACACACCACTATGATCGCTCCAGTGATGAGCCCTGGCAGGAATTTCGCTAGTTCCCTTGGCAACCGATCCATGGCCTCACCATCCAGAACGGTAAGATGGCTCCGCCCTTATAAAGAAATACCTCCTCCTCCGATACGGGTCCCATGGAGAT
>JAGLEG010000502.1 GCA_023145185.1 Thermoplasmata archaeon | reverse complement strand
GATGATAGAAGCTCACGCCATCTGCATCCACCTGAACTACCTGCAGGAGGTGGTGCAGCCCGAGGGAGAGGCGTACGTATCTGGAGTTCTTGAGAGCATCGAGAGGATCGCAAAGGAGGTCCCGTTGATCGCCAAGGAGACTGGAGCGGGCATCTCCAGGGAGGATGCGCTGTCCCTGAAGAGCTGCGGCGTCAAGGGATTCGACGTGGGTGGACTTTCCGGAACGACGTTCGCAGGCGTGGAATCCTTCAGGGGCGGCCCCAGGGAGGCCAGGATAGGTAAGACCTTCTGGAACTGGGGCATACCAACCCCTGTATCGGTAAGGGTCGTCGACGTGGGCCTTCCCATCATCGCCACGGGAGGTATGAGGAACGGAATGGATGTGGTCAGGGCGCTCTCACTTGGAGCTTCATCCGGTGGGATGGCACTCCACCTTTTAAAGGCCGCTTCCAGAGGATACGACGCCCTCTCCTCGGAGCTGGAGATCATATTGGATGAGATCAGGGCCTCTCTTTTCCTCTCGGGAGCGGCGTCCGCTACCGATCGAGGTTCAATGAAAGGGATCATGATGGGGGAGACCAGGGAGATATTCGAGGGCTTGTACAGATGATCGGGGGCTCATTCCGGCCTCAACGGTAAAATATAAATGTCTACAGGGAATGCATTGCTGGAGGGTAGTGATCGACGATGGGGTTTTTCAACTGGTTTCGGGGAAAGAGGAAAGAGGAGGTAGTTTCCCCTCACCCGACCGGCGCCCCCAAGGTGGAGGAGAAGGGGCGGATCGTTTCCACGCAGGATCGAGATCCCGGGGGCGTTGAGGTACTCTGGAAGAAACGAGATCTTGAGATAGAGGATCGGTTGAAGAGGTTGGAAAACAGGTTCGATACACTTCAATCCCAATGGATAGAGATCCTTGACCATCAGCAGAGGATCATGGGCCAACTGCTCATATCGCAGACCTACGGGAAACCAACGCCCTACGCCCCTGTTCAACCGCCCAATATGGAGGTGCCAGCCCAGGAGGAGGGCAATGACCTTGGTGGTCCGAGAGTTCGGATCAACGGGTCAGACCTTGATAGGGGGCTTAACTTCTCCAATTTTCTTACCGATGACACTAACCGGTTCGCCTTCATGGCCTCGAAAGGCACTGCAGCCGGTGGGGGGACGAAATATAATCCCCTGCTGATCATAGGCCCTCCTGGAACCGGAAAGACCCACCTTCTCAACGGCCTTGGGAACTCCATCCTCGAAGGAGATGGGAACAAGAAGGTACACCTCACCACGACGACCCTGATCACAGAGGACCTGAGGAGGGGACTATCCGATGGCTCAATATCCGGTATCAGGGAGAGGTACATGGAGAACGATGCCCTCCTGGTCGATAACGTACAGACGGGACACATGAAGGGGCCTTTACAGGAACAGTTCCTCTTGATCGTCGAAGGGATGCTCAGGAAGGGAGGCGTGGTCTCCATTACGTCCGACAGGGAGCTTGCCCACCTTTCGGACATTGGGCCAACCCTCAGATCGAGGTTGGAAGGTGGGGTGAAGGTGACCTTGGGCATGCCCGGTTTCGAGGGCAGAAGGCAGATCCTTGCAGACCTGGTGAAGAGGGAGTCCACCTCAATAACCACGGAGGTCCTTGATTATCTTGCCCTTTCCCTGGACCAGAACGTCCGCGAGATTCAGGGAAGCTTCTCCCGACTGGTAGCATATTCGGACCTGATGAGGGAGCCCATCTCGATATCAATGATAAAATCAGTTCTGGAGGGCCTCCCTGACCAGGGGGAGACCCTCGAAACCCAGGAGATCGATTATGAAACGGTGGTTTCACCTGACATTCACAGCGTCGACGAAACAGAAGTTTCGTCTGATCTCCGTAGAAATATCCACTCAGGTGAGGGTGAGCTGGAGGTGGAGAGCACCAAACCATACAGTATTGAGGCGTTAACGGGGGACGACAACGTTCTGGACATCGAGGCTGAGACCGCCGAGGTGGAAAGTGAGCTGATGATGGAATTGGAGAGGGAAAATAGCCAGAACTGACCCTACCCCTTCGTCCATATTCCCCACAGATCCCCTCATTTTTATGCGAGCTACCTCCCCACAATCGATCTTATTACCCAATAAATTAAATATTATACTGAATTATATACCACGGGGGAAGAAACATGTACCAAATGGAGGAGAATAATCAGGATGATAATATACCCTATCCGATGACCGGGGCCTACTGGTCAAAGAGGGTTTTTGCCTATGTGATCGATCTGGTCATCTCATTTTTACTCGCTCTCTCGCTTATGCTGGTCTTTAACAAAGACCTGTCGACCCCTGTCGCCTGGGGGATCGTATACGTCATGACCGCCATCACGATGTATCTTCTTTCTCTTCTGTTCGAGCTCCTCAAGAGCGCCTCCATCGGCAAGTTGATCATGAAGATGAAGGTGATCAGCCTCTACGGTGAGGTCACCTTTTCGCAGGCCATTAAAAGGAACCTGCTCTCCCTTCTCCCTGTGATCGGGCCTCTACTGGATATGCTCCTTGGGAAGACCTCACAGCTGGATGAAAGACAGAAGCTTCTGGACAAGTTTTCGGATACCCTTGTGGTCGAGGTCCTGGAAGCCGAGGTGGAGAGGCCAAGGGCCCATTACCATCCTCCGCCACCACCCACACCCAAAGAGAAGATGAGCCTTGGGTTTCCCGATGAGCTCAGAACGGGGAAATGCCCCAGGTGCAACGCACCTTTCAGGATGCTCAAGGAGGGAGATGAATCGTTCTCGGGCCTCTGGAATTACAGGTGCACGTGGTGCAACACCAAGGTATTCGAAACCAACGTAAGAAAGAGATATCTGAGCCAATAATGATACCTCTCCATTATTGGGAGCTGTGGATAAACTGGCCTCAAGACAGATCTCCTGATCGTGGTTGCGCTGGTGAAGAATTAAGTAGAACGTGGTGATTTTGGTCTCGATGGTCTCATCCTGCGACAGGTGCACGAAAGAATCGGTGATCTACCTTAGATACAGCGGACAGCACCTTTGCAGGGACCACTTTCTGGAGATGATCGGGAAGAGGGTCCGCAAGGAGGTAAGGGGCCAGGGGATCATCCGGGGAGAACAGAGGATCGCCGTTGCCGTATCAGGCGGAAAGGACAGCATCCTGCTTCTGAACCTGCTCAAGGAGATAGTGGAACCGATCAGGGCGGTCTCCCTCGTGGCCCTGACGGTGGATGAGGGGATCGACGGGTACAGGCCGTCATCCCTGGATATCGTCAGGGAGCAAACCGACAGGTTGGGGGTCGAGAGCAAGGTCAAGAGCTACGGCGATCTCTTCGGCATGACCATGGATGAGATGGTTGAAAAAAGCGACCTGGGACCCTGCACGATATGCGGGATCATGAGAAGAAAATGCCTCAATGTGATGGCCAAGGATGCGGGCTGCACGGTCCTCGCAACCGGCCATAACCTCGACGATATGGCACAGACCATCCTCATGAACGTCCTCTCCGCCGATCTGGACCGCATGGCCCGACTGGGCCCACATGATAGGTCCGTGGAGGGGTTCATCAGGAGGAGCATGCCTCTTCGAACCATTCCCGAGACGGAGACCTACCTTTCAGCCCACCTTCTGGGCCTGCCGATCCATGAGCTTGAATGCCCCTACTCTGAAACTGCCAAGAGGGGGCATTACAGGGACCTTATGATGAGCGCAGAGGAGGTTACGCCTGGAAGCCGACACTCCCTGTTGAAGTTTCAAAAACAGCTCGCATCCCTCATCTCCAGATCGGATATATCCACCTCGAAATGTCCCAAGTGCGGTGAGCCGGTGTTCGTTGGAGAGGGAAAGAGATCATGCAGGGCCTGCACCCTGCTGGGCGATCTGGAGGGAGCACATGAGAAGGAAACATCTTGAGATGGTCATCTCCAGGATGGATGACCTGGAGGACCCTGATCCGAAACTGGAACAGTATCTTACGCCGACCCACATCGCGGTGGATATACTTACCAAAGCCCTGGAGAACGGGGACATCGAGGGAAAGAAGGTGGCAGAGCTTGGATGTGGGGGCGCCCCATTCGGGATCGGAAGCTGGATCATGGGTGCCAGGGAGGTTCTCTGTGTGGACATCGATCCAAGGTGTATCAACCTGGCAACAGGCAATCTGGAACGGGCGGGATCCGACCCCCGGGTCGGCAACCCTCCAGGCAGCTTGGAGTTCGAACAGATGGACATCTCTGACCCCGCATCCGACCTGCCAGAGGTCGACACCGTATTCATGAATCCGCCATTCGGGTCGCAGAACCGTCGTGCGGACCGCCCCTTCATACGTGAGGCCATGAAGATGGGGAAGATCATATACTCGCTCCATAATGGGGTCACAAGGTCGTTCCTCCTGAAGGAGATAGGGCGGCTTGGAGGGAAGGTGTTGGATGAGGAGATATACCGCATGGAGATCGATCATAGATATCATTTCCA
>JAGLEG010000501.1 GCA_023145185.1 Thermoplasmata archaeon | reverse complement strand
TTATCGATGTTCCCTGGAATTTAGAATTATATTGCAATGGTAACGTTTCGGATTATACCTGGTCATGGGTCAATCATGTCCCTCTGCCTTCCAAACGTTTCTTTGATGAAAATGAGATCTGGAGTTTGAAATCCATTATTTTCTCCCTCGCCGTTCCAGCCAAGAATGAATCAATTGTCCAAGTGGATTATAATTGTGATTATTCCAGACACCATTCATACAGTCAGAATGTTGAATTATTCAGGTTCAAATATATCGTGAGCACTGGAAGATACTGGAACCACTCAATTGATAGAGCGAGATTTGAATATACATTACATGAGGATCTTTATTCGTACGGAGGAGAGGAAGAATGGAACGTATCCCAGATCAATGATGAAATCATTTTCACTAGGACCTACTATGATTGGATCCCAGATGTTGAGTACGTAAGTTTGACCTGGACATACAGGGAGGAACAGGTTGAGAAAGAGGTCGAGGATAACGATAATTTCATTGCTTTTTGGACTAGTCCACTTTTGTTATTCACTTTGATATTTATTCCTGTGCTGTTCATTTTTAGTAAATTGACAATCAGAAATAAAGTCAAGAGATAATGCTTTGAATCTTGATATGTACCTTTAGGCGAGGGGCGATCCTACCTGAGTCTTCCTCTTTCCGCATGATCAGGAAATCAATATTTCCTGGATTTCCTTTTAATATGTATGACGATAACCGATAATAAACCAATACTAACCAATGAATATATACCCAAACCTGGAGATTCTTCATTTGACCCGGTCGTATTAGAAGGAGCTTTATGTGGATTAAGGACCAATTCAAGAGTGGTATTAAATCCAATATCTCCTAAGGATTCTGCTTGAGCCGAATATGCTTCAATTTGAATGATCTGGTATCCAATGTAAATACCTGCATCCACGGTAACAGCCACATGCAGAACCCTCTCGGAATCCTCTTCTAACTGATATTTGTCCTGTGAAAGAGATACAGATAAACCATTTAATGCAAGTTCTTCATGGTTGGCAATGTTGACCTTAACTCTATCATCTCCATTACCTTCATTTATAATTCGACATCGAAAACCAACAGATTCACCTTCGGAGATCATTATCTTATTATTTTCTGCTACCAGTGAGAAACGATAATAATGAACCGTATTGATAAAAACCTCATCCGAATTGATTATCCCGGTCTGATCGCCTTTCTCTGATAACCAGAATCCACCAATAGTTACCGTACTCTCAAATAAGGACATTCCAATTGGAACATAAATATCGATCTCGATCTCATGAGACGGAGATTCCTCTGTCAATACAATATCATCGGTAATCGTATAGTTCCATTCGGTTCCAAAGATTGCCAGATCTATTTTCAGATCGCCATACTCCTCCATCCACTGATCATTTACACCAACCGTACCCGAGATCCTGACGATCCCATCGTCGTCAGGCGATACGTGCGCTTTGAACGTTTCATTAACTATGGACACAGATACGCTCGGGATTATCATTGGACCTATGACATTACCCGTCTGTATCGTTAAAGCGATTCCAATAACAATGAATGATGCAATAAATGATGTGATCACTCTGATACGGTTACTTGATCTCAAGTACATACCTCCATATTACCTCTCAATTTCTTTCTTTCTCCCTATACATCGAGCAGTATCCACTTCTCTGTGACATCCTAACATTCGAAGATGTTGAACCTTATGAAACTTTCCTTTTACGTAAATGTCGGCAATTATATTGCCGTGGTTATGAATATAATTATTGGTGATAAGACTGGAATGTCCAAGCTCGAGGAAGGAACAAATAAGCCCGGATCAACGTATATGGTCAAGGCTGAAGGAACCCCGCAGGTCGAAGTTCCTGTCGGAGAAGCTGTATTCGATCCACGCCCTGCTCATCACGTCCCCGCCACCCTCGATCTTGAGATGATACTTCAGGTCTTCCAGCTTGAAGTCGATGAAACCGGACATAACGTGTTTCATCGTCTGTATCACCGACGGATCGTGCATGCCGTGATCCACGATGTTGATCGAGGTGCATCCGTACCTCTTGTTCTTCGCATTGAGCACCTGGAAGAAGCGGAACACGTGGAGCGGCTCAATATACGTTAGAAGGGTCGACAGCGAGAAGAACACCATCCTGTGGTGTTTGTGCTTCTTTACGATCTCCTCCTGGAACGTCTCCATCGCGGTCTGGAGCGCATCCAGGTCGGTGGTCTTCTCCACGTAGATCGTATTGGGATAATCTCCCTTGAGCCCCATGGACTTGGAGTACAGGTCGATGTACTTCATCAAGCCTCTCTCCTCGTAGGCATCCACCTTGGGTATAATATTGCGGAGCTGGTTCTTGATCTCCTCCGGCGTATGCTGAGTGGTGACATATATCACCGGGATACCCTTCTTGAGACCCTCGGCGATGAACAGGTTGGTGAATGTCCTTCTACCAGAATATGCGGGGCCGAACAGCAGGAAATTGGATGAGTGTGGAAGGCCGCCGTAACAGAGGTCGTCAAACCTCCTTATGCCCGTGCGGACCTTGTCCGTATCCTGTGCGGATTCAACCGCCATCTCCATGGTGATCTCCTTGTCCACCATCTTCCCCTCCATGTCCCGGAGCTCCCTCTCCTTCCGCCGGAGGTAATCCTCTTTCTCCCTGAACTTCAGCTCCAGGTCGCGAAGCTGTTTCTGCCTGTTGGCCAGCTCCTCTCCCATCTCGGCAGTCTGGGAACCGTCCTTCATGGACCTCATCGATTTCATCTGCTGATCGATCTGTTTCCTCTCCTTGATCATCAGCTCCTGGCGTCTGGCAAGCCTCTCCTCGGAGAACGCCAGCTCATTGACCCTGTCCTTGAGCTCCCGCTCCAGGATCTTCACCCGCAGCTTATCGGACTCCAGCAGGTCGCCTGTGTTCTCAAGGTCCTCGTTCCGCCCCCTGAGCCGGTCAACCTCCCTCGCCAGTTCATCTATCTTGTTCTGGTAGTTCCCCTCCATGACCAGGAACCGCTTCTTGTACTGCTCATCTATCTCCGTACGGACCTGCTGGGTGTCTCCGGAGGAGGCCGCCCCGTCATCCTTCATCTTGATGAGGTCCTCCTTGAACTTGAGCTCCTGCTCCAGGTCCTTGATCTTCAGCTCCTTCTCCTGAAGGCCCCGCATGAAATCGGTGACCTCCTTCTGCTTGGTCCTGATATTCCCCTCAAGATCACGGAGCTTTTTCTCCCTCTCCTGGAGGGATGCCAATATCTCGCCGCTCCCCTCATCATTCCCTCCGCTCGCAGCTGGCGGACTGCTCCTGAGGTCCTCAAGTTCCTGGCTCTTTTCGTGAAGCTGTTCATTGAGGCTCTTGACCTGCGCTTTGAGCGCCTCATCAGCAGCGGCCCCGACCGTTCCTCCGTCTGCCACTGGCCGATCCCTGAGCTCCACCATCTCCTGATCCTTATC
>JAGLEG010000500.1 GCA_023145185.1 Thermoplasmata archaeon | reverse complement strand
CGGCCACACTGCGGTCCACGACCTTGATGTTCTTATCGCAGGAGATTGTGTAGATGCTGTCGATGTTGCCTATGCTTTCGCCTACGAGACAAGAGGTCTCTCCAAGAACGGCAGAAGGGCTGTTGAGTCCGGAAAGATCAAATGCGTCGAATGGACGAATGCCTCCCTCTCGTGGCGGATCAAGGCTGCTGCAATGGGGCTACCTTTTCTCCCTGCCAGGAATCTTTTGGGATCCGATACCTTCAAATACAGTGCTGCCAAGACCATGGAATGCCCGTTCACCGGCCAGAAACTTGTTGCACTTCCCGCTCTGATGCCGGATGTCGCCATCATCCACGTACACTATGCAGATAAATACGGCAACTGTTCCATAAGGGGCACGACGGTAAAAGATGATGACCTGGCCAAGGCGTCTAAAAGGGTCATCGTTACGGCGGAGAGGATCGTATCCGATGATTTTTTCAGAGAGCATCCCGAGAGAACCACTATCCCTTATTTTTGTGTGGATGCGGTCATTGAGGCTCCGCATGGAAGCCATCCATGCAATATGCCCCATGAATACTATTTCGATGAGGCACACATCAGGAATTACATCAAGGCCGGTGCGGATGAGGCATCGTTGCAGGCCTATCTTGACAAGTGGATATACTCCGTCAATGACTTCGATGAATACCTGGACCTGGTGGGGACAAAAAAACTTAACGAACTAAGACGGCTGGAGGAGTTGAGATGACCTCGTACACCCCGATCGAACTAATGGCAACTGTTGCATCACATCAACTTGAAGATGGCAAGATAGAGGGTGTTGGTACTGGCCTGCCCATGATCGCCGGCCTCCTCGCCCAGAAGACACACGCTCCAAAACTGATAATTTTCTTCGAGGCCGGCAGCATAGCACCCCAGGTCCCCACCCTCCCGATCTCGGTGGGAGATTCCAGATGTGCTCACAGGGCAGTGGCTGCCACAGGCCTTGCGGGGATCATGGAGACAGGGCAAAGGGGAATGATAGATTACGCGTTCCTTGGAGGGGCCGAGGTGGACATGTATGGAAATATCAACTCCACTGTCATAGGGGACCACGATTCCCCCAAGGTCAGGCTTCCCGGTAGTGGAGGTGCCAACGACTTCGGCTCATTATCCTGGAGGACCATCATAATTGCCAGGCATGATAAGGCGAAACTGCCCGAGAGGGTAAGCTTCATTACCACTCCAGGATACATTGACGGTCCAGGTGCGAGAGAAGAAGCTGGCCTCCCAAGGGGAACTGGACCCTACAGAGTGATAACCAACCTCGCTCTCATGGGTTTCGATGAGGAGACGTGCAGAATGAAGCTGATCAGCGTTCACCCGGGGGTCACGTTGGAACAGGTCAGGGAGAACACCGGATTCGACCTGATCATACCCGATGATGTGGCCACATCGCCCTCACCTACAGAAAGTGAATTGACCGTCCTAAGGGGGATCGACCCAGACGGGATCATCATCGGAAAGTGAATCTTTCAGGCAGAAATCTTGTACCTTGGGACCGATTGACGATCCGTTCCAGAAAGGAAAGGATTTTTAATCAGTATCCTGTTTAACGAATGCGATTTGAAGGGATTATCTCGAATACGTCCTGGCTGTCAACTTCCCCCAAAGGAAGACGGCCGAGGACTTCCCCGTATCCTTTGGAGTTGTATTTGGGAAGAAGATCAAATGGAGAGGTGATTAAATGAGTAGAAAAGTATGCGTGATCGGCATCGGTCACACTGATTTCAATTCCATTACCCCGGATGTGGAATGGAAGGAGCTCATGTACGAAGCCTGCCAGAAGGCCTACGTCGATGCCGGGGTGGACCCCCGAAAGGACGTTGATAGTTTCATTACATGTGCCGAGGATTATCTTGAGGGTTTCAGTATCTTCGACGAGTTCGTTCCCGACCAGATCGGCGCGGTTCTCAGACCATGCTGCACGGTCTGCGGCGATGGACTTTACGGTCTGGGTACTGCATATATGCAGATCAAGACCGGTTTGATGGATGTTGTCTCTATCGAGTCACACAGCAAGATATCAGACCTTCTTACGATGGGTGATATCCTTCTCCACGCTTTCGACCCCGTATTCGAAAGACCGGTAATGGGGCCTGTGGAAAGACCCAGATATGGCGGATCACCGGAGTATACAAAAGAGGCTCCAAAACCCCTCGTTGGCAGCACCAAGGAGAAACAGAGGGTACACCCCTATTTCCTTGCGGGCATGGAGATGCAGAACTATCTCAGGACTACAGACACCACCGAGGAGGAGTGTGCCGAAGTGGTTGTAAAGAACAAGATGAACGCGTTCTTCAACCCAATGGCAGATTACGAGGCGAAGATCTCTGTGGATAACGTTATGGGATCTGAGTACCTTTTCACTCCCCTGAAGAAGCTGGATATCAGCCCAAATGTCGATGGCGCGATCACATTCGTTCTCGCCGATGAGAAGACGGCCAGGGACCTTGGAGTCGATCCGATCTACCTATCCGGGTTCGGTTGGTCATCCGAGACCCCGTGGCTATCCACCAGGGAGATGTTTGCAGATTATGCCAGCAGGTCATCCCAGATGGCATACAAGATGGCGGGAATAACCTCACCAAAAAAACAGATCGATATCGTTGAGGTGGATGACCGATTCTCCTACAAGGAGCTTCAGCACCTTGAGGCGATCGGCATGGCCCGTCCGGGAGAGGCTGGCCAGATGCTCATGGAGGGTGAACTTGCAAGGGATGGGGCCCTTCCGACCAATATGTCAGGTGGCTCCCTTGGAATAGGCAACTGCTTCGAGGCAACGGGCATGCAGAAGGCCCTCGAGATCATTACCCAGCTGAGAGGACATGCTGCCAAGAGACAGGTACCGGATGCAGAAGTTGGACTTGCCCAGGCGTGGCGCGGTATTCCGTCCGGCAGTGGAGCAGTTACGATCTTTGAAAGGGGAGGTGCATAATATGAATGATGTTGCGATAATTGGAGGAGGAATGACCGTATTCCAGAGAAGGCTCAAGGAGACCGGAAAGGAGCTTTCATACCTCGCTACCAAGATGGCGTTGGAAGAGGCAGGTATCACGAAGAAGGATATCGACATGGTCGTAATGGGAAGTGCTCCTGACGCATTCGATGGGATACATCAGAAGGGTGAGAACCTCCTTGATGGCGCTGCTGGAGCAGGAAAACCATACGTCAGGGTCTTCAACGGCGGAGGAACTGGTGTATTTGCACCGATAGCCGGATGGTGGCACGTTGCCTCTGGGGTTGCCGATATCGCCCTTGTAGTCTGCGAGGAGAAGATGGGTAACTGCTACCCTCATCCCCAGACGGCCTTCAGGCATATCTGGGACCCCATCCTCGACAGGCCTCTTTCCCCCAACCTCGTGTGGCTTTTCGCCATGGAGATGAACAGATACATGACCAAGTACAACATAAAGAAAGAGGACATTGCAAGGGTGGCCGTGAAGAATAAGAGAAATGCTGTGGGTCATCCATGCGCCCAGCTTCCGGACGAGAATATCACCATAGAGGACGTCCTCAACTCGGAGATGATGGCGTGGCCGGTTCAGAGGCTTGACATCAGCCCTCCGAGCGATGGTGCTTCGGCGCTTATTTTCTGCTCGAAGGATAAGGTCCGCCAGTTCACTGACGATCCCGTCTGGGTGGACGGCGTGGGATGGAACATCGATTCCACGATGTGGACCAACAGGGACCTCAGCTTCCCCCGTTACGTTGCCAATGCGGCAAGAATGGCCTACAAGATGGCAGGTATACACAATCCCAGAAAGGAGATCGACTTCGCTGAGCCCTACGATCCCTTTGACTACAAGGAGCTTCACCACATGGAGGGGCTCCTTCTGTGTAACAAGGGTGAAGCCCCCATATTGACAAGAGAGGGTGTGACCGAGAGGGATGGCAATATGCCGATGTGTCCTTCCGGAGGTCTGTTGGGTGTGGGCAATCCGATCGCGGCAACCATGGGACAGAAGATCTGCGAGCTCTACTGGCAGCTCGCCGGAAAGGCAGGCAAACGCCAGATCCCGACCGACCCCATGGTTGGTGTCGGACAGGCGTGGGGCGACATCATGCAGATGGCCACTGTGGCTGTACTGAGGAGGGGATGATCATGGCAGAGAAGATCGAAGGATCCCCGGGCTATGCGCCTGGAACACGCGTTTCAACAAAGGACATAGTTGAGAACAAGATCACATACACATGGTGGGAGCCGGAGGTCCAGTACAGCTGGAGCCTCGGCCAGGCCATGAGCAAGTTCCTTACTGGCCTCAAGAAGGGGAAGATACTGGGAAGGACATGTATCAAATGTGACCGCGTACTTGTGCCTCCCAGGATGTTCTGCGAATATTGCTATGGCCCCACCGATGCCTGGATAGAATTGAAGGACACCGGTACGATCGAAACGTACTCCATCTCCTATCTGGACTCGGATGCCAGGAGGATCAAAAAACCCATACTTATCGGAGTGATATCCATCGATGGAGCCTCGCCTCAACATGGGTTCATGCACTACTTCGGAGAGATGTCTGAAAAGGACATCCATATCGGAATGAGGGTCAAAGCAGTATGGAAATCTCCCAAAGACAGGGAGGGCGCCATCACCGATATCAAGTATTTCAAACCCCTTGAGGGAGGTGAAAAGAAATGACATTCCTGGAAAAACAGACGGACCCCACAACTCCAATGCATTGGACCGGGGACATGCAGGCGGATTACTTCTACTCCAACGGAGTTGCGGGTGACAGGTTCTTCAAGCACCTGATGAAGAAGGATACCTTCCTTGCATCGGAGTGCCCGGAATGTGGAGTGACCTTCATCCCTCCCAGGCTCTACTGTGAGGATTGCTTCTGTGGCATTCCAGATGATAAATGGGTTGAGGTCAAG
Source organism: Thermoplasmata archaeon (assembly GCA_023145185.1). Classification (GTDB taxonomy): domain Archaea; phylum Thermoplasmatota; class Penumbrarchaeia; order Penumbrarchaeales; family Penumbrarchaeaceae; genus JAGLEG01. The sequence goes on along the minus strand of JAGLEG010000500.1, from coordinate 5,568 downwards.
GCTCAGGGCGTCATCAGGACCAACACCACAGCCATGATAGATGCCCACAACGAACCTCTTGAGGAACCCGTCGTCATGGCTCTTATCGAGATAGACGACACGGATGGGGCAATGCTCGGGCGCATCAAGACGGATATGCTTGGCATGGACCTCGCCGGCCTGATGGTCAAGGCAAAGCTCAGGCCCAGGAAAGATAGAGAAGGTACCATGAAGGACATACTCTATTTCGAACCATATTAGAAATGCCCTGTTTTCAGGGCATTTTATATTAATTCTACCGGTCGATGATCGTTAGATTCTGGAATAAAGTATTTGGTATAGTTTCACTTAGACCGCCTCCAGACACTGGAGGTTCATCCAATGAAGGACAGGAAGTTTACATTATCAGATATTCTAAGATATGCGGCCGAGAACGATCCCAACAGGATAGCGATATTCTACGAGGATTGTACACTCACTTACGAGAAGCTTGACAAACTTGCCTCCGCCTTTGCTTCAGGCCTCCTGAAAATGGGCATCGAAAAAGGTGACAGGGTTGGTCTCTACATGCCCAATTACCCCAAGTGGATCATCGCCTATTTTGGTATAGCCAGAATGGGGGGCGTGATCGTTCCAATGAACACCCGATACAAGGTGAAGGAGGTGGAGTTCATCATGAACAACTCGGAGGCCACCGCCCTGGTCATGACCTCTGAATTCCTCAACGTCGATTACATTGATACACTTGACAAACTGAGGGGGAAGATCCCCAATTTGAGAAAGATCATAGTTATGGGAGATAGGCTGAGCGATGGGATGGACACATTCCAATCTGTACTCGACCTTGGTTCCGATTTTGAAAATGACGAGGATCTCAAGAGCATTGAATCCTCCATAGAGGAGGATGATACGGTCTTCATCCTCTATACATCGGGGACAACGGGAGAGCCCAAAGGGGCCATGCTCACCAATATGAACATATCCAGGAACGGTCAGCAGGTGGCTGAGGTTATGGGGCAGGACAGAAATGACGTCGCCCTGATCGTCGTTCCGTTCTTCCACTGCTTCGGCTGTGTGATAGGCGTTACTGCCTGCGTCTCGGCTTCAAGCGGCATGGTGCCGATGACCTCATATGATGCTGATCAGGCTCTCATGTTCATGGACATGTTCGATATCTCCATAGTCCACGGGGTGCCCACCATGTTCATAGGCTACCTCGAGGCCCTGAAAAAGAAGCACTATGACCTTACCAATGTAAGAACGGGTGTTATGGCGGGAGCTCCATGTCCCGTAGAGGTCATGAAGGGCGCCAGCAACAAGATGGGTGCAAATATCGTGATAGCCTACGGTTTGACGGAGGCCTCACCGGTCATCACCATGACCGATCTTAACGACAGGTTGGAGGACAGGGTTGAGACGGTTGGAAGGGCACTTCCCGAACAGGAGGTCAAGATCGTTGATGACGACGGGAAAGAGGTTCCCCCCGGTGAGACGGGTGAGCTGTTGGCCAGGGGCTACAATGTAATGAAGGGATACTTCAAGAAAGAAGAGGCCACCGCAGAGGCGATAGATAAGGAGGGTTGGCTCCACTCCGGGGACCTCGCTGTAATGGATGACAGAGGATACGTCAAGATCGTGGGAAGAAAGAAGGACATGTACATCTGCGGGGGCTTCAACGTCTACCCCAGGGAGATAGAGGAGTTCCTCTTCAAGCTCCACGCCGTGGAGAACGTGTCTGTACTGGGTGTTCCCGACCCCAGGTTCGGTGAGGTTGGCCTCGCAGTGATCAAGGCGACCGAGGGGATGAACCCCACCAATGACAACATTATCAACCACTGCAAGGTGAACCTGGCCAATTTCAAGGTCCCAAAATACGTGTGGTTCATCGACGAGTACCCCATGACCCAGTCGGGTAAGGTCCAGAAGTTCAAACTTCTCGAGATGGCAATAGAGAAGTTCGGCCTATCCTCCTGAAATATATGTCAGCCTCCGTGGTCATCTATTGTGTATTTACCGTAACCTTAATTTAGACCCTTTCTATATCCCAATCCCCTAATTCTTTTTAGGGAGAAATGGAAAGACTTGAGATAGGTCCGAGGGATAGAACCCACCCCCGATCCCTTCGTTCAAGCCTCTACTTTGTTTTCCATTTTACGTGCAGGAGGAATCCCATGATAGAGATACGTTTCCACGGAAGAGGTGGACAGGGAGCGGTGGTCGCATCCAAGGTACTTGCCGATGCAGCCTTCCGCGAGAATAACGATGTGCAGGCTTTCCCCTATTTCGGCGTGGAAAGAAGAGGAGCCCCGGTAACCGCATTTACCAAGATCGACGACAGGCATATCAGGAACAAGGCGATGATCTACGAACCCGATTACGTCATAATACTCGAGGCGTCGCTGATATCAGCGGTGAACGTCACCGAGGGGTTGAAGGATAATGGCCTTGTTCTTGTCAACACCAAGGATGACCCCGATGAGATGGCAAAGAGGCTAGGTGTGAAGAGGGCAGCCTGTATTGATGCAACCCAGGTCGCCATAGATAACAAACTTGGTTCCAAGTTCCAGCCCATAGTCAACACCGCGATCGTTGGCGCTTTTTCCAGCGTGAGCGGCGTGGTGAAGAAAGAGTCCGTTGTTAATGCCATATTGGCCCTTCCCAGATATGCGGAGAGGAACGCTCAGGCAGCCAGGGACGCATACGATCAGGTAAGGATCTCCGGAGGTGCTTGATATGCCAGGAACCATCGATGAGATCCCGATCACCCCGATAAACACGACCAACTCCACCGCAGTCAAGACCGGAGGGTGGAGGGCCTTCAGACCCATATGCGATACAGATAAATGCATAAAATGCTGGTCATGTTGGAAATTCTGTCCAGATGTCTCAATAGCAATAGGTGAGGATGGGCCCATATACGATTACGATCACTGCAAGGGATGCGGCATCTGTGCCAACGTATGCCCTGTGAAATGCATCGAGATGATACCGGAGAACAAATGAGGTGTGATGACTATGGTAAAAGAGCTACTTACTGGTAACAAGGCAACAGCCTACGGCGCGATGCTTGCAAGGGCGCAGGTCATCCCGGCATATCCCATCACACCGCAGACCACCATCGTGGAGAGGATCGCGGACCTGATATCAGAGGGACGTATGGAGACGAAGTTCGTGAAAGTTGAATCGGAGCACTCCGCCATGGCAGCCGCCGTTGCCGCCTCCAACACGGGGGCAAGGGCTTTCACCGCCACGTCGTCGCACGGACTGGCCCTGATGCACGAGGTGCTAATATGGGCCGCAGGCGCGAGAACACCTGTAGTTGTGGTAAATGTAAACAGGGCTCTTGGCCCACCTTGGTCCGTATGGGCCGACCACCAGGACGCGATGGCTCAGAGGGATACCGGCATCCTGCAGTTCTGGTGCGAGAACAACCAGGAGATACTGGATACCGTTATAATGGCGCACAAGGTCGCCGAGGACCCTGACATCATGCTTCCCGCCCTCATCAATCAGGACGCGTTCTTCCTTTCTCACACCTCCGAGCCGGTGGACGTTCCGGACCAGAAGATGGTGGACGATTTCCTTCCCCCGTTCAACCCCAAGGAGAAACTGGATGTTGACGACCCCAAGGGTTTCGGATCTCTCGTCATGCCCCCGCAGTACATGGAGTTCAGGGCCAACATGGCCAGGTCCATGGACAGGGCCAGGGACCTCATAAGGAAGGTCGACAAGGAGTGGGAGGGGCTCACCGGCAGGTCCTACGGCGGCATGATGGACATGTACCGCTGCGAGGATGCGGAGTCCATCCTCTTCGGCGCGGGAACGATGATGTCAACCGCAAAGGATGTCGTCGATGACATGAGGAACGAGGGCAGGAAGGTTGGAATCGCAAGGCTGAGAATATTCAGGCCCTTCCCCGTGGATGAGATAAGATATCTTGCGGACAGTGTCAAGGCGATCGGAGTAATGGACAGGACCTACACCTTCGGACAGGGAGGTCCCCTCTACAATGAGGTGAACGCCCAGCTGTACAATCACACGAACCAACCCTTCACCAAGAACTACGTGATCGGCGTTGGGGGCAGAGATGTGGTCCCAAGACACATCAGATCGTTGTTCGACGACCTCGAGAAGGTCCGGGAGAACGGTTACGGCGAGGAGGGAGAGATACACTGGTGGGGCCTGCTTGATGGAAAGACACCCAGGGAGGAAATGTAGGAGGTGATTATGATGGCAAAACTCACTATACCCGAGGAAGAGCTGATGTCCCCCGGACACATGGGATGTCTCGGATGCGGTGCCACGCAGGCCATGAGATACGTATTAAAAGCTGCGGGCAGGAGAACGATACTTTCCATACCCGCCTGCTGCTGGGCCGTCATGCCCGGCGTATGGCCCAACACCTGTCTTCAGGTGCCCGAGCTCTACACTCCTTTCGAGACCACCGGAGCATCGATATCCGGTATCAGGGCTGCCCTTGATGCACTGGGCCAGGAGGATATCAACGTCATAGGTTTCGCCGGAGACGGAGGGACAGCGGATATCGGCATCCAGGCCCTGTCGGGTACTGCCGACAGACAGGACAACGTCCTCTACATAATGTACGACAACGAGGCGTACATGAACACCGGGATACAGAGGTCCGGATCCACGCCCATTGGAACCTGGACGACAACGACACCCGTTGGCTCTACCCAGGAGTGGGAGAAATCTCCCAAGAAGAACATGACGGCGATCATGGCCGCCCACGGCATCCCCTACATCGCAACGGCGACCACGGGGTATCCTGAGGATATTATCAAGAAGGTTACTAAGGCCCTCTCCATCAAGGGGACCAAGTTCATGCAGATATTCTCCCCATGTCCCACCGGATGGAAGATGGACCCGGCCCTCACCGTGAGCATTACCAAAGAGGCCCTATCCTCCCGGGCGTTCAACCTCTTCGAAATAGAGAACGGGGCCTACAAGGTCACAATGAAGCCGAAGAAGACCCCTCTCAAGGGGTACCTGATGAAACAGGGCCGTTTCAGGCATATGCCTGACGACCTCATAGCGGAGGTCGAGGCGGATCTCGATTCCGCCTATGAGAACCTCCTCCACCTTGAGGAGTGCACAAGGAAGAAGGCCTGATCGTTCCTGACCGGGACTTTGATCGACAATCGCGCGCGAAGTTAATTTCAAATGGAAAGGTGAGATGAATGCACGAGCTACTTACAGATGAACCTGGAAAGAAGATGATACTCCTGGGCAACGAGGCGATCGTCAGAGGCGCCGTTGAGGCGGGATGCAGGGTGGCTGCAACCTATCCCGGCACCCCGTCGTCCGAGATAGGCAATACCCTCCACAGGATGTCCAAGGATGCAGGCATATATTTCGAGTTCTCCGCCAACGAGAAGGTCGCCTTCGAGATCGCCGGTGCCGCGGCCGTTGCTGGCGTGAGAGCGTTCTCATTCATGAAGCACGTTGGACTGAACGTCGCCTCGGATGCTTTCATGACCATGGCCTACACGGGCGTTAGGGGAGGATATGTGGTGTTGTCCGCTGACGACCCCCAGTGCCACTCCTCTCAGAACGAGCAGGACAACAGGC
>JAGLEG010000050.1 GCA_023145185.1 Thermoplasmata archaeon | reverse complement strand
CGACTCCTCATGGAATAAATTTGATATTTATAATTATTATCATAGTAGTATATCATATCTATTCTATTCCTTTTCCATTGAACCTGAAGATGGGGAGCACACGATCTGGGTTCGAGTAACGGACCCAGGAGGCAACGTTGTTGAGAGATCGACCACCTTTTTTCTCGATAGATCAGAACCAATGATCAACTTTACCTCCCCGGAGCCGGGAGAATACTCCGTCGAAAAGGAGGTTGAGGTGACGTGGGAGATAACCTCCGAAACGATCAGGTCAATATATTTCAGATTGGAAGATGAATATAATGATCTTACCGACTGGATAAAAATTCCCAACCTGGAACAGCGAAGCATGAAACTACATCTTAACAGATCCACAAAATTTGAACTTATGGTAGAGGACCTTGCGGGAAATGTGGAATACGCGGAAAAATATTTGAGATATGACGGCACAATACCATACTTGGATCTGGACCCGGTTCATTACAGTAACACAACTTCATATTACATCAATTACGAAAATGATGATGTAGAAAGTGGTATCGAGAACAATTATCTCTCATTTGATGGGACCTCGTGGAAGGAGATAGGGCGTGAGAGATCTTATAAATTGGAAGATCTGGTCGAAGGATGGAATGAACTTTTCATAAGATCGGTAAATTACGCTGGGTTGTCCACTACAGTATCTTTCGAATTGATGGTTGATCTCACTCCTCCTGTAATTACGAGTATTACACCAATTTCCGGTGGTTATTACAACAGGGAACTGACCCGAATAACCTGGAATGTCTATGATAATATGTCCGGTATCTCCGGTGCAAGTATTGAATATAACGATAATAACAAGATCAGTATCGACCCCCATGATCGATCTTACGATGTACCATTTCTACTGGGGGGCGAAAATCGATTCAAACTCTATGTCCGCAATGGGGTAGGATCGAGTGTGGTCAAAGAGGTGGTTTTTTATACGGATTACAAAAAACCCACAATTGAATGGAGATACCCCATTGGTGAGATCGAGGAGTGGAACGGTACTATACATGTCAAATTTTCCGAGGAGATCATATCATCAACTCTTTCGATCTATATCGATGATGTGGACAACACGGAGTTCGGTGACGTAATTTGGCTCAACAATGATACCTTGCTATTTGTTCCAACCTTCCTCCCAATGGACAATATTGATCACAGCATCAAGATAACAGGGACGGATATAAGCGGAAATGGGATCAGTGATTACAAGTGGTTCTTCATCAACGTGAGCAGTACCGGAGCTGTTACCGGAAGGATAATCGATGAAGATGGGAAACCGATAATTGGCGTTGTTATCTATATCGACGATCAGGTACATTTTCTGGATGATAATGCATCTTTTTCGATCCCCCTGTGTGATGGTCTGCACCGGATAGAGATCAGAAAGGAGGGTTTCTCCACTTTACGCATGGATTTTGATATCAATAATGGGGGAGATAAG
>JAGLEG010000005.1 GCA_023145185.1 Thermoplasmata archaeon | reverse complement strand
AGAAAGTATCGGTTCAGATCCTATTCGATCTGTCAATGTTGGGATGCAACATATTGGCACACTATCCTACACTTTGGCATCAAATCATTTCCCTTTCTCCCGACCACTATCACATATAACTACATACACCACAATATTAATGGCAATAACAGAAGATAATGACCCTAATATTGTAATTATTTACAGATTTATAGATGATATCTGGTTAAAATGGTAGGTCGTGCGCAAAACATTTATATAGCCATGCATCGATATGGAACCGTGGGGTAATAGGGGTACCCTTGACCTAGTGGAGATGATCTGTATGGCAATGACCATGATTGATCTAGATAAAGCAAAAAAGATCGCATTTGAGAAGAGGCTTAGACCGGCAAGGGTGATTGGTACGAAAAATAATTACATCCAGTTCAAATCGGAAATCGATAATAACCCAAGACTTGAAGTAATTGATTGGGGAGAGTTCAAAGATTATCTGAAGGAGAGGAAAGTTGCAATATATGAGTCCAACGGCTGGATGAAGATCATGAAGAAGAGGTAGAGATACCCTCAACACGCAACCCCACTATGATCTGGATAGGAGGTGAAAATCTTCGGATCCAGCTATCGCCGTCTTGCCTTTCACCAATGGCCGGAGGCGAAAGTTTAATCTATTCCTGAAGTTAGATACCCGTCAATGGCAGGAAAGGGGATCCCTCTCAGGAATATAATTATAACCGCAGTTATTGTGATGATCGTGATCGCCATTGGGTATTATTTTCTTTCAAGGTCCTCCGATGAGAACGGGGACCAGAAGGAAGACATCGTTACAAATCACCCCCCAACAGCAGATGCGGGTTTCGATCAGGTCATCGCTCCTGGTGAAGAGGTGAGGCTCAGCGGCACATCCTCCTTCGACCCTGACGACGATGACCTGATCTTCCGGTGGGACCTGGATGATTCGGTGGATTCGGACCTGGATGAGATCGGCGATAACGACGTGGACCTGATGGGAGATAACGTTACCTGGTCATACCCAATACCCGAAAACACCATCACCTACAGGGTGACCCTGACCGTAAGCGACGGCGAGAAGTGGGATAAGGACACTACACTTATCACCATCAGGGTAGAGGACAACATAATTCCTCCGGAGATCACATTGACCTGCAGATACGGCAACGTAGAGGGAGGCCCATCATACCTCGATCCGCATTACATCATTACGATCGAATCCACCACCTCCAACGAGAACATTCTGAACTTCACGTACATGATCGTCGACCCGGAAGATAACGTCCTCTACCATGAGGAGCTGAGAATTATTCTGATAAATACCTACAATAACACGATCAGGTACCGCGATATTACAAGTATGGGAATGGTCTCCCAGGGCGATATGATCCTTATCAGGGACGTGCCGGAGATACCGGAGGGAAGTACGGTCCTCCTGTATTATCTGGATGGGCTTGACCCTGTAGGCGAGGTGGACCTCTCCAGGACCTAATCCCTGTGTCTGAGCATATCCACAGGTGACATCAACACCGACCTTTTTGTTGCCAGGTAGGTCGAACCAAGGCATAATGCCACGCTCAACACAAGGGATAACAGGGTCAACTCGTAGGGGATGGTCGGCTGCACGAAGAACACGCCCTGCTCTCCTCTATCGATGAGATAGACCGAGAGGTTGACAATGAGGGGCATCCCCAGAAATACCGCTATGACCCAGGATATCAAACCGATGAATGCCCCCTCGGCGAGAAATATCCTCATCACCTCCCGGGAGGAGAAGCCCACCGACCTGAGGACGCCGATCTCGGCCCTCCTCTCTTCCACGGCTATCGCCATCGTATTGTAGATTATGAACAGGGCAACCACGAATATCAGGAACGACGTCAGGAACAACCAGTTCATCAGGGTGGTCCTGGCCTCTTCCGGTATCGAATCGTCTATCTGGAACTCCTGATACATATCAAGGGAACCGGGTATCGTCCCCTCCAGGATACCTTTCCTCTCATCTCCTGATGAGAGCTCCGTTGTCATCCCGAAATATAGCGAGCTTATGAGCAGGAGGAAGGCGATGGTAATGGAAAGCGTGGAGATCATCGACACCGTCCTTAGAAGGTCATGCCTGAGGTGAGAGAGACCATATGATGCCGAATTAAAGGTCCCCCTTGCCATCTTCATCACTCCTTTTCATCCCTCAGATGTATCATCCCATCCTTGGGTGACTTCTTTCTACTGGAGATCCTGCCATCCCTGATCCTGATCATCACCTTCGCCCTGCCGGCAACAAGGCGATCGTGCGTCGCAAAGATCATCGTCGTGCCCTCGTTGTTCAGCTCCTGGAACAGGTGAACGATCTCCCTTGCCGTCTCCGAATCTATGTTCCCGGTGGGCTCATCCGCCAGCAGCACCTTGGGATCATTTATCAGGGCACGGGCGATGGCCACCCTCTGCCTCTCACCGCCGGACATCATCTTTGGAAGATGGTCCAGCCGCTTTCCCAATCCCACCCTCACCAGGAGGTCCTCGGCCCTCTGGGAGAGGTCCGATCTTCCGAACATGGCCGGAACCAGCACGTTCTCCAATGCAGTAAGAGAAGGTATCAGGTTGAAGAACTGAAAAATGAAACCCACGTTATGTTTCCGGAAAGATGCCTTCTGTGATTCCCCGAGACGGTTCAGATCTATACCCCCGACCACCACCTTGCCCGAATCTACCGTATCCAACCCGCCGATTATATTCAAAAGCGTGGTCTTGCCGGCCCCGGAGGGGCCCATCAAAGCACACATCTCACCCTCATCAAGGTGAAGTGAAAAACCATCAAGCGCTTTCACCAGGCTTCCCCCCACGGTATATCCCTTGTGAACGTCCTCTATTTCAATGAAATGAACATCATCCATTCCTCAACACCTCCGAAGGAGACGACAGCCGAATAAGCAGGAGGGGCGGAACCATACCCAATATGCCGGATATTGTTCCGATCCCGATGACATACAATATGATGATCGGGTCCAACGCCATCGGG
>JAGLEG010000499.1 GCA_023145185.1 Thermoplasmata archaeon | reverse complement strand
AGTATCAGGAAAGAATCCCCAAGATTGCCCAGACGGTGTCTGGGCGATTGCTCGATGGAGTGAAAAAAACCCAGACGACGGTTGGGAAACGGTTGCTCTTTCCGCCTGTTTCCATCAATGATCAAGGTCAATTCACCCTTAACTGGTCTCAATATCTCTTTCTAATGAGTATAAGCGACAAAGATGAACGAAGTTTCTACGAGATCGAAACCGCTCAGAACGACTGGTCGCTCCGGGAACTCAAACGGCAGTTTGGCTCGGGTTTATACGAACGACTTGCCCTGAGCAAGGACAAGGAAAAAGTAAGGGAACTATCGACCAAGGGCCAGATGATCGAAAGGCCAGAGGAAATGCTCAAGGAGCCTTACGTTCTTGAATTCCTGGGCCTTGATGAGAAGTATTCCTATTCCGAACGTGAGCTGGAAAGTACCATTATAGGTAAACTGGAACATTTCCTCCTTGAACTGGGGAAGGGATTCCTTTTCGAAGCCAGGCAGAAACGGTTCACCTTTGATTCGGACCACTTTTTCGTTGATCTAGTATTTTACAACAGGATCCTGAAATGCTATGTGATCATCGACCTTAAGATAGAAAAGCTATCACATCAGGACCTTGGCCAGATGCAGATGTACGTTAATTATTTCGATAGATACGTTAGATCGGAGGAAGAAAACCCGACCATAGGTATCATCCTGTGCAAGACGAAGAACGATGCTCTTGTGGAACTCACCCTGCCGAAAGAGACCAATATCTATCCCAAGAAATATCAGCTCTACCTACCGTCCAAGAAGGAGCTGAAACAGAAGCTGTTGGAGTGGGTAAAAGGGGGATGATGTAGGAGAGAATATCACGAGTGCCCCGATCGATCATCTTCTTCTCCTATCATCCAGGGTATCATTCACCAGTCTATCACAAAGTTCGATCCACGGGTGCTCTCTCCTGTGATGGACCGCCTTCCAGCTGACCTTTCTCAGGAGGAATTTGGCCCTCTCGTAAAGAGGTTTCAGCTTCGGAGCTTTCACCCTGTACTCCCCCATCAGCTGTTTGACCATCAGCATGGAATCGGAGTGGATAACTATCTTGTCATGCCCCCTGCTCTGGGCCCAAACGAGGGCCATTATCAACGCCCCGTATTCCGCCTCGTTATTGGTGCAGATCCCCTGGAACTCCCCTCTTTTGTAAACCACATTCTCCCTTGACGGCCTCAGGGAGTGGTCCCTGGTGGCCGCAAAGGCCGACGCACCGGGGCCCGGGTTTCCCCTGCTCCCCCCATCGGTGAATATGTGGATGGCATCCATGTCATGCCCCCTCGAGAGCATCGAAGTTCGCCAGCGTGGTGTCGATGGCCGTATCAAGAAGGCCCTTCTGCGTCCCTTTTACACCACATGCAACGAGGAGAGCCCGCTCACACCTCTCGGTTATCCTTGTCCTCATGGCGTCCCTGTACGGATAGAGGTGTATGATCCCCCTCTCATCTGCAAGGACCGGGTGCCCTTTCGACATCACCTTCTCGGCACCTCCTATCCCCTCGAAGAGCTCTCCCTCTTTTGTGACCCTCAGAACGAGCACTCCCTCGATCCGGTCCACGTCGTAGATCCCGATCGGTACGAGGGTGCTGGCCGAGGCGAGGTTGCCAGCATCCACAAGCGTATTGATCGATGGGAGGCCTTTCCTGAGAACCCTCCGAATCAGCGCCTCGGAGGAGGGCCTCTGCTTGGTCGGATCGATCCCCATCTTCCAGTAGAGGTCCCTGTATGTCTTGATCGCCCTGTTCCTTGGGATCTGTACCGGAGATCGGAAACGGGCCTTGAGCTCCTCCCTGACCTCCATCTCCAGCGTGTTGAATATCTCCCTGTTGCTGGGTCCCACCGAGATATCCTCGATCTCGACGTGTGCGATCCTGATCGCAAGGTTCAAAGCTCCCTGCTCGATCTCTATCTCCATGGGACCCGTATCGGAGGAGGAGGTATTTCTTTATAAGGGCGGAGCCATCTTACCGTTCTGGATGGTGAGGCCATGGATCGGTTGCCAAGGGAACTAGCGAAATTCCTGCCAGGGCTCATCACTGGAGCGATCATAGTGGTGT
>JAGLEG010000498.1 GCA_023145185.1 Thermoplasmata archaeon | reverse complement strand
CTCAACAATGGATGATGAGCTCACAGATAAACAAACAGATACCCACCATTGATGATGTCCTCGAGGCCAGGGAGAGGATCAAAGGACACGTCAAGATGACTCCCGTCCTCACCTCCTCGAGCATCGACGAGATGACAGGGGCCGTTCTATTCTTCAAATGTGAGAACTTCCAGAGAGTGGGGGCATTCAAGTTCAGAGGGGCGTGTAACGCCGTGTTCTCCCTATCGGAAGAGGAGGCGAAGAATGGGGTCGCAACCCACTCCTCCGGTAACCACGCCCAGGCCCTGGCATTGGCAGCAAGAGAACGGGGTATCAAGGCATATATCGTGATGCCATCCACCGCTCCGAAGGTGAAGGTCGAAGGGGTCAGGGGATACGGCGGTGAGATCATCTTCTGTGAGCCCACCCTCGAGGCCAGGGAGAGGGGGCTCGCCGAGGTCATCGAGAGGACGGCGGCCCATTTCATACATCCATACGACGACCCCCGGGTCATCGCCGGCCAGGCCACCGCCGCTCTTGAGCTTGTAGAGAAGGTCAAGGACCTCGATATCGTCATGGCCCCGGTGGGAGGAGGGGGGTTGCTCTCCGGGACATCGATAGCGGTCAAGTCCGAATCCAGAGGAACTACCGTTTATGCTGCCGAGCCCGCGGGAGCAGATGATGCATACCGATCGATCAGAGAGGGGGTGCTCTTACCATCTGTGGAACCCAGGACCATTGCAGACGGTCTGCTGACCTCCCTGTCCGCCCTCACGTTCAGGATCATAAGCTCAAATGTCGATGAGATCCTCCAGGTGGATGAGGAGAACATCATCCTCGCCATGAGGCACATATGGGAGAGGATGAAGGTGATCGTCGAGCCCTCGGCCGCCGTACCTCTGGGTGCCGTCCTTCAACATGGTAATATCTTCAAGGGAAAGAGGGTGGGCATAATACTCTCCGGGGGCAACGTGGACCTCACGGCCCTGCCCTGGTGAAAAGCTTATTACCGAAGTAAAGGGTTATTCCAGAAGGAGCTTGAAAAATGAGGGTGGCACTCTATACGGGGACCTTCCAGAGGGATCAGGACGGTGTGGCAAAGACCATCTACAGACTTGTCGATACAATTGTAGAAAAGGGAATGGATCTCGCCGTATGGTCTCCCCTGATCACGGAGGGAGCTGATCGGGGCTTCCAGCTGCATCGGGTCGCCTCCCTGTCACTCCCACTCTACAAGGACTACCGGATCGGGATACCAAAAGGGATCAAGAGAGAACTTGATGAGTTCAAGCCGGACGTTATACATATTGCAACTCCGGATATTGTGGGCAGGTATTTCCTCCGATACGGGAGGAAAAAAGGCATCCCCGTCGTCGCCTCATATCACACCGATTTCTCCTCCTATCTGAAATACTATCACCTCACGTTCCTGAGGGGGGCCCTGTGGAAATACCTCAAATGGTTCCACAACGGCTGCCGTGCCACGTTCGCCCCAACAAGGGAGGTGAAAAAGGGGTTGGAGAATAGGGGCATTAAAGAGATTCACATTTGGTCCAGGGGCATCGATACGTCACAATATGGTCTGGAAAGAAGGTCCAGAAAGCTCAGAAAGGATTGGGGAATGGAGGGGAGAACGGTGATCCTCTATTCTGGCCGGTTCGTGTGGTACAAGGATATCGATGTGTTCGTTGACGTATATCGTAAACTGAAAAGTAAATACAAGGATGAAGTTGGATTCGTCCTCATCGGAAGCGGCCCCAGAGAGGGAGATCTTAAAAAGAGCATTCCAGAGGGTGTCTTTCCCGGTTATCTCACCGGTGAAGAGCTTTGGAGTGCCTATGCCAGCTCCGATATCCTTCTGTTTCCCTCCGTAACGGAGACCTTTGGAAATGTCGTTCTTGAAGCTGTTGCCTCTGGTGTGCCCGCTGTCGTTTCTGATGTTGGAGGGTGCATGGAGATCGTTGAGGACACAGGTGGCGGATTGGTTGCAACTGCAAAAGATACAGACGCTTTTTACAGGGCAGTTTCCAGATTATTAGATGATAAGACACTCTACAAAAAGATTCGATCCATGGGACTTGATAGCTGTAGTAAGAGGGATTGGACCGGAGTGAATAAAAAGGTCCTTGATACCTATATCAAACTTGTAAGATGATCAACTTCCTGAACTATATGATCTCAAATTAGAGAGAGAGAGGTCGATTACCAGTGGAAATATCGTGGGAACATTATCGCTGTTCTCTGTTCATCACCACGTTACGATCCCATGTCTCATCTGCTTATCAGTGATAAATGATCGATATATTTTAGATAATCGATTTCAAGTGGAAATTTATTAGTTACATATATAAAGTTTACCTATAAGTTTATATATATAACTATTCTATATATATATATTTATATAAAAGATTTTATATTATTATTATTATAGTATTTATTGTTCCAGAGGAAGTGAAAAAAATGAAAAAAGAACAGGAAACGATCGCTCCCTTCCCGTTTCCACCTAATATTTGATATCATATTGATCAAATTCTAAATGGATATAATGATGAAAACGATGAATTTAATATATGGAATATGAAATAATGAACGTCAAGAGGGAAAAACAACTTCTTCCCCCAAGATCGCCAGCATGATCCATCCACTTCTCCAATGGAAATATAGGGGTCTCTCTACCAGAACAACTAAAGACATCCCAATAAAGTTGGACCTTTCCCAGCATTGACAGGCTTGGATCACATTTGATATGTAAATGTTGGGATCCAGATCACATTCGATCTGTCAATGTTAGGATAGAAATATGAAAATGATCAATTTCTCAACTGCCGAGAAGATCCTCAAACTCTTTCATGATCTCCTTCAACACCTTGTGTCTGATATTGAGCATGTCAGAGAGCATATCCATATCGCATATTCCATCTTTGACCAGAAGCGAATAAGCCTCCCTTTCAACGTAAGAATGGGAGATACTGGAGATGATCTCATTTGTATCCTCAAAGGCCCTCTCCCTGAGCGCAAGCAGCCTTCTTCTTCTCATCTCCATCCCCTTCAGCTCCACGTTCATATTGGATATCAATGACCTCAGTTCCGAGAGTTTCTTGACATCGTCCTCCATGCATATGGCCCTGTCCAATTCCCTTCTTAAACTTTCCAGTATGGGGTCGGTGAAAGCTGGGAGGGCAGCGACCACATCCTCCTTCATCTCTCCCGTTAGTTTGCCGTTGACCTCGACCTGAGTTTCTCCAATGGCAGGGTTCACATCCTTCACATCAGGTCCACCACCATATTCTTCAAAAGAGGTGATGACCTCGTTGTACGTATGAGGGCCGATATCTATCCTCACTGAATATCTCTTTCTGGGGGTGAACACCTTTCTTGGAGGCCCACCCTTGGAGGACCGCTCCTCGTAGGACTCGACGAAATCGTTCTCCTCAAGAACCTTCAGATGTTTCATGATCGCCTGCTGGCTTATATGGAGCTCTTTTGAGAGCTGAAGTGGGTAATTGTTGTCACGTGATAACTTCCTCAGGATCTTCCTCCGTATCGGGTTCTCAAGCACCGAGAGGATCACATCCAGCTGAAGGTCTTCTATATCTTCCGGCATACTATACAACAAGAAGTTGTTATGTTATTTTTTCTATAAATAGATTTGTCCTAATCCTCGACCTTCTTGACCAGCTTCTCATGATATCTGCGGTAGAAACCGCTCTCGAACCTCACCAGCTTACCCACGCTCTTGGACCTGGTCATGAGGATGTCATCCTTGTGCTTGACGCTCCTCCTGTAGAAGCCGTCGATCACCAGGGTCGCCGCCCTGCGCTTATCAAGGATCTTCAGGGAGATCGTGGAAGAATCGGGGATGATGATCGGCCTGATGGATAGCCTGAACGGGGAGATGGGGACCATCTGGATCACCTTCAGCCTTGGGTCCAGAATACTTCCACCTGCGGACATGGCATAGCAGGTGGACCCGGTGGGGGTTGAGAATATGATGCCATCTGATTTGACCCTCTGTACCTTCTCCATGTCCACGTAGATCTCGAAGGATTGGATCTTGGACGGGGTGGAGGTCAATATCACCACCTCGTTGGCAGCATCGGGAACGGGCTCGTCGTTGATCAGCGTATGGATCTTTGACCTCCTCTCGATGATATACTCCTTCCGGATCAGCCGATCCACGGCCTTTATGGCATCCTGTGGCTCCACCTCCATGAGAAATCCCAGGGAGCCGATATTGATGCCAATAACTGGGTTACCGCTGTGCTGGAACGAATAGAGCAGGGTGCCGTCCCCGCCTATGCAGAGGTTCACGTCAGCCTTGATCCTCTCGATCGGCTTGAAGGTGAACCTGTCGGTCTCGATCTTATCCTCCATGTAGTCCGAGATGGTCAATGATACGTCCACACCTTTATCCTCGAGCCTCTCGATATGCGAGAGGATCTTGTAGGAGAGGGCGAGAGCTCCCTTCTTCTTCGGGTGTGGAACAAGGCCGAACTTCATTCCCCTCCAACCTCCGTATCAACTTTGCGACGGTATAGATCGAATATCCTCGGGGCGAATGAAGGGTCGCCAAGAGAGATCAGATCGTCGATATCATCCGCTTCATTGGTTAATATGTATTCGCCCCATTTCCCGCCGTTTTGAGACCCGTACGTGTTTCCTCCGGCCTCTTTTAAGATGAGGGTGCCTGCGGCGATGTCGATCATCCTGGGGGGCCTTGAAAGCATTGCCAGGAGGTCCAAGGAGCCCTGGGCCACCAGGCACATCTCCAGGGAGACACACCCCAGGTATCTCCCCTTGTTGGGCAGCGAGAGAAGAGAACCATTTGCCCCCATGTTGAACCTGGAGAGGTAGGAGGAGAATGTGGCCTCTTCGAGGACCATCTCCCTTGTGTGGATCGGGACACCATCCCGGAAAGCCCCAAGGCCAAGGGAGGCGTGATATGTGGTTCCGCGGACAATGTCGGCCACCACCGCATGTTGTACCATCCCCACCGATCCCCTGGAGATGGCCAGTGAAACGCTGAAGAGAGGTATTCCGCTAACCGCGTTGTGGGACCCGTCGATGGGGTCGATAATGAGGGTGGAGTCCGAGCCCCGATCGAGAAGGCCGGTCTCCTCCGAGAGGACGTTCATCTCCGGCGCATTCTCGTCCAGTATCCTTCGGGCGATATCTTCGGCCGCGGCATCTATCTCGAATGTGGGTGTACCATCCGGTCCTCTGCCCACCACGGCGTTCCCTCCGCCGTGAGGATACCTTTCAATAATGCTCTCACGCACCCCGCGGGCGATCCTGAATAGAAGTTCGATCTCCTTCACGGGCGAGCTGACGTTCCTGGGACTTTATTAAACCTTCCCATTGGGTTCGGTCCGAAAAGGCCGACCAAAGCGATCGCTCTATTGTGCCCCCCACTCATTTGTGGGCGAACCTGCCGACAATACCATCCTCTTCCGATAATTTGAAGAAGCCGAACCTCTCGAACTGGACCATCTGACCCTTTCGTGCCCTCCCTTTTACCCCCTCTTCAGCGCGCCCTTCTTGTACCTGGCCGTCTGGAAACAGCACTTTGCATTGGACGCCGCTCGATGATACCCACTGGATAATGCTGCCCCCTCCCCTCCTGACATCGGAGACCGAGAGGTCCTCTCTCTCCCCCGTCAACGGCTCCTTCGTTCGTATCCTGACGCTGCAGAGGTCCTTGAGGCGGACAACGCCCCCCACCTTGAGCGTTGCGATCTCCTCCCGGGGCACGCTCAAACGCACAATGCCATCGTGTGGGGTATGCTCATACTCCCTGTATCCCCTCTCCCGGTGGTCCGGGTGCAGGGGTGACCTGCCCGACAGTGGGATATCTGTCGATATGGCCAGCTCCACGGGATCTGCCACGAAATACAACCTGTCGGTCCCATCGTCGATCAGCTCCTTGTTCATCGCATTGAAGTTCTCCCAGGAGAAGGTGACGTCCACCGACTTGATCCCCACCTTGTACCAGTACTTCCTGAGGGCCTCGGGCATGAACCCCCTCCCGGATAACGCCCTGAGCGTCCCCAACCTGATATCATCCCAGCCGGTGTAGTTCCCCCTGGACATCTCCTCCCTTATGATGGAGGTCTTCAGAATGGTATTGGGGATGGATACGAGCCCGTAGTGAATGAATGCGGGCAGGCCCCACCCCATATGCCTGTACACGAACTCCTGCCTGAAAGTGTTGTTGAGGTGGTCCTTCCCCCTCAGCACGTGCGTGCAGCTCATGAGGTGGTCGTCTATCGCGACGGCCAGGTTGTATAGAGGGTAAACACGATATCTGTCGCCGGTCCTGGGATGGGCAACGTCCTTGATCCTCATACCGACGAAATCCCTTACAGCCGGGTTGGGATGCTCCAGGTCGGTCTTCACCATCATGGAGGCCTCTCCTGCCGAGAAGGTGCCATCGAACATCCCATCCCACCGCTCCAGCTGATCCTCCACGACATCGCCCCTGTGGGGGCAGGGTTTTCCCTCCAGCTTCCTCTCCCGCCAGTGCTCCGGATCGCAGGTGCACGTATACCCACTTCCCGACTCGATCAGCGATCTGGCGACGTCGTAATACATCTCGAACCGGTCGGACTGTACGAAGGTCTCGTGCACCTTGACCCCCAGCCAGGAGAGATCCTCAGGGATCATGTTGTAAGCCTCGGGGTCTATCTTCTCCGGGTTCGTATCCTCAAGGCGCAGGATGAACTTCCCCCCGTACCTCTTGACATACTCGTCGTTCAGGATAGAAGCCCTGGAGTGCCCGATATGCAGGGGGCCGGACGGGCCGGGGGCGAACCTCACCACAATTCCGTCCTTTGGGACGTTCTCGAGCTCGTCAAGGGTATCCTTTCTCTTCCTTTTGATGGTCTCCGGCTCTCCCAACCTGTCAAGCTCGACCTTCTGGTCTGCCGCATCCATGGAGTTCACCTGATCCACGACCTCCCTTACCAGGGTGGAAGCAGCTTTCGGGTCTGATCGAAGTTCAGGGATCGAGGCCATGACCTTGCCCATTACCGGGCCTATGCCCGCCTTACCACCATGCTCCCTGGCGTTCTGGAGCGCGTAGGCAAGCACCTTGTCTCTCATGGACCCTAATCGGCATCTTCTTCTATTTATA
>JAGLEG010000497.1 GCA_023145185.1 Thermoplasmata archaeon | reverse complement strand
TATCGCATTGATAAGATAATCTCTCGCGGATCTGATACGATTTCAGTTTTCAAGAATCTTGAGGTCACTGAAAGGACCATAAGGGTTGACAGGGAATCATATGGGGACAGATCAACATTTGACGTCATTGGTGACATGACCATGCATGATATGTCAGGGTTACTACCAAATTCAGATATCACCTCATATTCTTCGCTGTTTATGGAATTTGAGACCGATGAAACGGACCCTATGGAAACTGAAATAGAAGCTTCTGAATTAACTGGGTACGGATCGTTTGGAGAAGAATATAGTAAACTTTTAAAAACCTCCTCAGAGAGGCTGATCATAAATGGAGAATTCGAAAGAAAGGATGGCGGAAAATCGCCAATAACTGGATATATCGACGTTACTCAAAGAAATCATATCGATCTTTTTTATAAGAGGCCGATCGAGAACTCATTGGATCAGGCATCACGTTTAACGGTTCAATTTACACCTGGAAATTCCATTACTTTTCTTATAACAGAGGATCTTAGGGTATTTCCTTCCAAACAGAGGGACTATTCAGATCTGAACGTGGAAGACATATCAGAGGATAGGTACTTCACTCCAGGCGATCTTGGCGAGGTTAATTGGGGGTATTACACTCTTATGTGGGATGCTGTTGAATATCAACGTCATCTCAATGTACCATGTATCAAAGTTGATTTTACACTTGATGAATACACCAAAAGGGAGTTGGATATCGAGAGTTTTGAAATGTCGATGTTGTTATCCGATGGATACCCCATATCACTCAAAACCACGATCAATATAACATCCAATAAAGATGGATCAAACGATTATTTATTAAATGTAGATCAGAAGCTAAGAACGTTTGATAAAGGAGACCTTCCAATAATCTATGGCCTTAACGAACATAAACATGACGAAATCACAAGTATTGAAGAATTGTATCCTGAATTTTTGGAAGATTTTCACGATGATTGGGATATGGTACCCAAACTAGGAACCTTCCCCTGCTCAATACCCTCTGATTTTGATGCAGAGGATGCAGTGGGAACTTTTGATGATGATCTTAATTATAGGCAATATTCGGTAACCAGGGATCAATTATACTCCTTGTACACCAACTTCTCAATGACGAAGGACATGACATCATCATATGTTGAACAATGGGAGATATCATTGGGTCAAAAAGACGATGATATGGCCTGGAATGAAACCATCACTCGAGAGCATAATGCTGGAATATTATCTCGTGTTTCAAAACCATCCATTTCCAGGGCTGATATTTCACCGATCCTCACCTATTCGGGATCAGAAAAGGCATTAAAAAAATGTATTGGATCTCTAGCCCCAGATACCGCGACCTCATTTTATGGAACATCTGAACCAGGTGATGGGAATTACATTGATACTAAGACCATGTCATTGGGAACAGAGAGTGAGAGAGCCTATCCAAAACTTGGAATGATAAATCCTTCAATTACCGAGAGTATCGATATGTGTTTTTTCATCGACTACATGGATGGAACCCTGGAAATAGGCCTGGACATTGAAAATGGACAGATATCATTTATCCGTGGATACTCTTACAGTAGGTTATGATCATCTCTTGTTCAATACCATAAGTGGATCGACGTTGAAGATATACATATGTGATGATCCCTGGGTCAAAAATTCTACCCTCTTGTTCTTTATCCTTTCACTATTGATAATTTCAAACAAATTTCTAAGTGATATCATTGTTTGGTAGTCAGGAAGACAGAATCAGTATGTTCACGAACTACCAACATCCACCAGTGTTATCCCGATATCCAAATCATCTGACAGGATCTAATTTTCCATCCAATCAAAATTAGCCAATGGTCGCCTATAAAATTGTGATCCAAAAAAGTTTTGATCTCAATAAAAATGATTGTAACAGTGGTGCTATATTTTTTTCATTCAATGTTGATCCTTCACATGAACCCGAAAAGTAAAAGATAAATATATATAATTAATCGGGAATGACGAGGTATGGCTCCACCTAAAAAAGGGAAAAAAGGAGAGGGTTTTCATTCCGCCGCCGGTTTGATAAGGTATTTCGACGCGGAAGAAGAGACTGCACTTAAGATAGACCCCAGATTTGTGGTGGGCGCGGGGATCATGTCAGTGATAATCATTGAATTCCTCAAATGGATGTGGCCTCTCTGATGTCTTATCTTTGATTATTTATTTTATTGATCCATCCAGGGTAAAATTAACACTGGTATGTTGATATTGGACATGATCCTGTCCATTACCCAATTTGCAACTCCCCTTCCCTCTGTGGCTCCCAGAACGATAAGGTCTGCCTCATGAAATTTGGCCTGCCCTATTATGGTAGATGATATCTCTCCAATTGCGGGAACCAGTTTATGTTTGACATTATACTCTATACATAACTTGTCAAATATATCCAATGCCATATCACCTTCCCTACTCTCTCCCTGGTCCCTTATATGTACGATGATGAGTTCAGCATTGAATTTCTTCGCCAATTTCATGATCTTATTTCCGCTCATTTTTGCAGGCTCTGGTCCCGATGTTGGAACGAGGATCTTAACACCCATGGTACTACCTCTAATTCTTTATTATATTCTCGATCGTATCCTTGAACAGCTGAAGTGTAAAAGGTTTATCAAGGAAAATCATGACACCGATATCCATTGCAGTCTTTCTTACAGAACTGTCAGCGGATATGAAAATTATCTTCTCCTGCGGGTCAATGTTCAGCAACTCTTTTGCCGTATCCAATCCATTTCTGAAAGGCATTCTATGATCCAGTATTATAATGTCAGGGCGATCATCAAGATCATGAAATATTTCTATTGCATCATTGCCATTTGTGGATTTAGATACAATATCATGTCCCAGTAACGTTATCATTTCGCCGTATAATGATAGCAAATCCTCTTCATCGTCCACGATCATTATCCTGGCCATCTCATATACCGCCCTGCATGACTCCGCAATAATTGGTTAGCGGTAAGAAGATATAAACCATTTTCCGTTGATGGAAGTTATCAACCGATCCATGTTATATGACCTTCTTCAAAAAGACATATGGCTCATCGACATTATTGATATCTATCCATTGCATTCAATCGTTCATTAGATATCGAGTGTATGATATTTTGAATTCGATAGATATAAGTCGGCCTTGAGCTTACATAAGCGGTGTAAATATAAAAATGTGGTAACAATGAGAGTACTTTTACATGTATGCTGTGCCCCTTGTCTATCAGGAGCAAGGATCGGATTTGAGAAAGATGATATTAAAATAACAGGTTATTGGTTCAACCCAAATATTCATCCGTGGAGGGAATATGAGAAGCGGATGGATGAACTAAGGAGATATCAGGAAATGGATCCAATTGAAATATTGTTCGAGGATCGATATCCACTTTATACATTTCTTGATAACATGTTAAGCAACATTCCAGATAGAACAGGTAGTGACCAAAATGATTTCATGACCGATCTGGAGAGGGATAATCGATGCGCCTACTGCTACAGGGTTAGAATGTTGTATGCTGCAAAAACAGCAAAAAAAATGGGTTATGATGGATTTTCCACAACTCTACTTCTATCAAAATATCAAAATCACGACCTATTGAAGGAGGTATGTGAAAAGATATCATTTGAGGTGGGCATACCCTTCATCTACAAGGATCTAAGAACTTATTGGGGAGATTCCCTTAATAGATCAAGGGAGTTCCATATCTACCGCCAGAATTACC
>JAGLEG010000496.1 GCA_023145185.1 Thermoplasmata archaeon | reverse complement strand
CTATCCGTCTGATGTCCTCTTCGTCGGTCCACGTCAGTTTAAATGATATTGAACTTATAAGAGATCCGTCCTCTGGCCTAGCCAAGGTGTATTCCTCGAGGAATATACCATTCTCGGATACATGTCCATTGAAAGTATGGGTTATGCCGTCTATTTCCTCGTACTTCTTGATATCGAATTCCGGTGGCGTATTGTCATCGTCTTCGAGTCCGATATATTCGACGCTGTTCATTGAGAACCCCACCATTATTATCACAGGGATAACAGCCCACGTTCCAAAAACCGTCCATTTTGAGTAGAAGAAACCATTTTTGGGGATCTTCAACCCTCTCTTTTTCATGACGTATTTGTTGTATATAAGGAAATTTCCAATGGTTAGGACACCCATGGATAGGAAGATAGCCCAGAATAAGGAGGGCTTATTCATATCAACGGCTACCAGATCCCAGATAACCCCTCCGAACACCGCACCGGATATACTTCCAAGCGCAGTTGGAAGGAAAGCATAGCCCATGTACATAGCTACCTTATCCTCAGCGGCAATCTTGGATACATACGAGATGAAATTGGGGTGAGTGAGGAATTCACCTATTGAGAATATGAAAATACCCAGGATCATCGCATACCAGAGCGGTACCATTCCCAGAACAAATAGGCCTGAACAAACGATGATTATACCTATGATCATTATCTTCAAAGATTGGAATCTGTCAGAGAATCTGGCAAGAAGAGGGCCGAAAAGTACGATAGCAAAGGGGTTGATAGCACCCATCAGAGGTGCTTCAAACCAACTGATAGGTTTTCCCACGAATCCGATATAATAGGCTGGGATAAACGTATGAATGGATGAGAACACGAAGAAGAACCCAGCATAGATAAGAAGAAGAATTGCGAATCTTTTATCAGAAAGTACGGTGGCCATATTCTTGAATGCTGTGAATACTCTCTCATCGGGGTTGTTCTCAACGGGGTTTCGATAGAGGAATATGGTTATCAGCAGGTTGATGGTGATCAAGGCTGCGGCGAAGAGAAATACCAGATGTGCGAAGTGCTGGGGAAAAAGGAAAGCTGTGGCGAGAAGGGCGAATAGAGATCCGTAGTTAATGGATAGATAATATATAGAATAGGCCGAATTCCTATGCTCCTTCTCCGTTACGTGCGCAATAGTTGCCGAGACCATTGGTTTGAAGGCACCAGCACCGATTCCCCATGCTATAACTGCTGGCAGGAAAGCTATTGGTGTAGTTAGAAATGTCATTGATATGTAGGTGGGGATTATTAGAATGAACGCGAATAGAAGGACTTTTTTATATCCGAATTTTCTGGCCAGGGATGCAGAAACAAGAGGGATGAGATATAACATACCAACAAGGGTGCCGTAGATCAGACCGTATTCTGTACCGCTGAATTTCAGATTATAGAGAAGGTGGACCGGGAAATATCCCATTATACCATAGTATGCTCCTCTTTCGATCAGCTCAAGAGTGATGACAACCCAGTAGATGGGTTTGTACATTCGGTAAGTGTCAGTGAATTTATTCTTGATACTCATCTGGCAACTCCTCCAGAGCAGAATTCCTAAAGTAACGATATTATAAGTACTTTAGAACAGAGGGCGGAAAATAAGATAAGATGATGTCAATACATGATATGAAATACGTGAAATTCACCCGTGACAGGTTCCCAATTGATATCAATACTTGTTACTCTTGCGATAGGCTGTTTCTTGCAGCACCATTCGATCAATTCTTTAACGGAATTTTCATTACCTTCCATAACGGATTCAACGCTGCTGTCAGGGAGGTTCTTCACCCATCCGCGAACTTCAAGAGCATCTGCTCGTGTCTTACAGTTTGCCCTGAAGAACACGCCTTGAACCTTTCCATGGAAAATAACTTGCGTTCTTTTCATGTAACAACAATACATCTGTGAAATAATTTGATATTTTCCCCAATCAGAGTTCATTCTTGTGAAAAATCCATTCTATTTGTTGACATAATGGAAAGGTTTAAACACCTTCTAATAATACGCCGTGACACAGGGATATATTATCTCGTTTTCTGAAATTACCTCTACATGGAGTGAATGAATATGGCAGACGAAAAGATTATGAAGACAATGGACGGGAACACTGCAGCAGCCCATGTTGGATATGCATTCTCAGATGTGGCGGCGATCTATCCTATAACCCCATCATCATCAATGGGTGAGGTGGCAGATACCTGGGCCGCACACGGAAGGAAGAACATCTTTGGACAGGTGCTGAAGATAGAAGAGATGCAATCCGAGGCAGGTGCAGCTGGTGCAGTACATGGATCACTTTCAGCTGGGGCATACACAACGACGTTCACGGCATCACAGGGCCTTCTACTGATGATACCCAACATGTACAAGATCGCAGGAGAGCTTATGCCGGCAGTATTTCACGTCTCCGCAAGGGCGATCGCCGGACAGGCCCTTTCAATATTTGGAGATCATCAGGATGTCATGGCAGCAAGATCAACAGGATTCTGCCAGATATGTTCCGGATCCGTGCAGGAAGTTATGGATATAGCTCTTGTAGCACACCTATCGACCATAAGGTCCCAGGTCCCTTTCATATCATTTTTCGACGGCTTCAGGACCTCTCATGAGATCCAGAAAATAGAGGTCACCAGTTACGAGGAGATGAAGACCCTTGTGGATTGGGAGGCGGTCAGGAAACATAGGAACAGGGCACTTAATCCTGAGCATCCCCACCTTCGCGGAACAGCCCAGAATCCCGATGTCTATTTCCAGATCAACGAAGCTGCCAACAGTTATTATATCGCAGTTCCAGACATAGTGCAGGAGGAGATGGATAAGGTTGGTAACCTGACGGGAAGGAGATACAACCTTTTCGATTATTACGGCGATGAGAAGGCAGAGGATATCATCGTAATGATGGGATCTGGACAGGAGGCAGCGGAGGAAGCCGTTGATCACATCAATTCCAGCGGTGGGAGTGTTGGTTTGATAAAGGTCAGGCTTTACAGGCCGTTCTCGGCAAAGCATTTGCTCAAAGCTATACCCTCCTCGGTAAAGAGAATAACCGTTCTCGATAGAACAAAGGAGAATGGCGCTTTTGGAGATCCACTGTACCTAGACGTTTCCGTGGTGTTGAAAGAAGCAGAGAGGGACATAAAGGTCATTGCAGGTAGGTACGGACTTGGATCGAAGGACCTAACGCCTACCATGATTAAGGCCGTGTATGAAAATCTATCACATTCAGAACCCAAGAATCACTTTACCGTGGGAATTGTGGACGATGTGACATTCAGATCTCTGCCGATAACTGACTCTATAGATGCTTCGCCGGAAGGCACAGTAAGATGCAAGTTCTGGGGTCTTGGCGGTGATGGTACCGTTGGAGCCAACAAGGATGCAATCAAGATAATCGGGGATAATACTGACAAATACGCCCAGGGCTACTTCGCCTATGACTCCAAGAAATCAGGTGGCATTACCGTTTCTCATCTGAGGTTTGGAGATGTACCAATAAAATCAACGTATCTGATAGATGTTGCAGACTACACCGCCTGTCATCAGACATCCTATATCGGGAAGTATGAGATACTGGAAGGGTTGAAAGAAGGAGGTACGTTCGTATTCAACTCACCCTGGTCATTGGAGGAGATGAACAATGCGCTTCCTGGACGGGTAAAGAGGACCATTGCCAGAAATAAGATCAAGTTCTACAATATAGATGCGATCAAGATCGCATCGGATATTGGACTTGGAACCAGGATAAACATGATCATGCAGACCGTTTTCTTCAAACTGGCGAACGTGATACCAGTTGATGAAGCCGTTAAACTGCTGAAAGAGGC
>JAGLEG010000495.1 GCA_023145185.1 Thermoplasmata archaeon | reverse complement strand
ATGATCCTCAACTCTATCCGTTCATCGTCCTGGAAGCATATCAAATTTGCCTTTTAGCGGCCTGTCTGAGAAATGGCAAAATATCATATAATACACAATGATGGAACAAGTACTATCTAGCATCATCACCATACAGATAATGGGTGTCTAGATGGGAAAAAAATATCGATTTTATGACCAGAAACAAAACCTGATCATGCCTCCCGATATGGACGACTGGCTGTCAAAAGATCACCTTGCAAGATTAGTCAACGAGGTTGTCGAAGGCCTTGACATTTCTCCCATTATGGAACACTATGAAATCGAGATGAAGGGGGCACCACCATACGATCCAAAAATGATGGTTAAGATTAGAATGTACGCCGATTCTATAGGAACACCATCATCAAGAAAGATCGCAGATGGATTGTATGATGACTTGGGTTTTAGATTCTTAGGTGCTGGTAACTTCCCAGATTTTAGGACCATATGCACTTTCAGAATGATTCATCACGAAGCTCTAGCCAATCTGTTCCTTCAGGTCCTCAAAATGTGCAACCAGGCCGGACTTGTGAAAATGGGAACGGTGGCAATAGATGGAACCAAGGAAAAAGCCAATGCCAGTATGGATAAGAACTACACTCTTGAGACCTTGAAAAAGAAAGAAGAAAAACTAACACAAGATTATCTAAGAGAGCTCGCAAGAAGAATCATCGAGGACGGTATCAAGGTGGATGAAGAAGAGGATCGAATTTTTGGACCAGACAACAAGGGATATGGTGTCCCGAAAGATGCTCTTGAGAGAATGAGAAAAGCCAAGAAAGAGCTGGAATAAAAAAAACTAAAAGAGATGAGTGATTACGATAGAAAACAGGAAGAACGGAAACAAAAAGAAGAAGAGACTGGCAAGAAACTCAGAGGAAGAAAACCAAAGCATCCCGACCAGATGCAGCTTGATCTGAAGACCGGTAGAAAAAAGGAGCCAACAGCTAACACCACGGATCCAGACAGCAGGTTGATGAAAACAAGAAATGGTTTCATTCAAGGTTATAATGGCCAAATATCTGTTGATGCCGATACTCAAATAATACTTGCAGCCGAACTCACCCAGGACTGCAATGACAAACATCAACTTGTGACAATGCTTAATAAGACCATTGAGAACACTGGTCGCATACCAAAGCATGCAACATTGGATGCTGGGTACGATAACGAGGATCAGATATCCCAATACCGAGAAAGTATAGACTTGTTTATACCGACCCAGAAGGATTGGAAGCAACGAAAGGCAATGAGAGAACAGCCTTCTCCTCGTGGCAGGATTCCAAATCATCTCACTAATCGGGAAAGGATGGAAAGGAAACTTCTTACAAAAAAAGGTAAGAACATCTATAAGAAACGAGGAAGCAGTGTTGAAGCAGTATTTGGTCAGATCAAGTCAGCTATGGGTTTAGATAAATTGTTGTTGAGAGGCATTGATAAGTGCAATAGTGAGTGGAAAATGTATTGCATGGCCCATAATGTATTGAAATTATGGAGGAGAAGAGTGAAAATGATGTGTTGAAGGGTCTGATAATGGCCATCATCAATGATATGACAAATAATTCCTTCTTCACTTAATATTTGGGTGCGGATCTATCATTCATATCATATTCTTATAATTGATTTCTCGGACGGGCTCTTAACTACATATGTTAATATAGATTGCATTGAGAATGAGCTGATGCACCTAAGGTGCATTTGAAAGGGAGATGTAATATGAATAAGTACATTATTGGGGCATTTTGTCTACTAGTAGTAGTAATATTACTTGGACCTAATGTTGAAGCAAGAAATAATAACTGCCAAAAAGTCGCAGGTATCACGGAAGCAGGACCTAGAGAATATAAAGAACCTGCTGTAAGTGCAACAGAAGATTTGTTAGCTATAGTATATACATACAAACCCTATAATGAAGGAGGATCTACCACCTATGAAATTAGGATGGTTATTTCATTTGATGGTGGATTGACATTCAGCACTCTTCATACGAAAGTAAATGAGAAAAATAATGAATGTCGATATCCAGATGTTCTTGTAACAAAGAAACACTTCTGTGACAATGAATATGATGTCATTTATGTAGTATGGCAGGAAAAGGTTAATGACAAATGGCAGATTAACTCACAGAGTTTTTTTATTGGCCAAAATAATGATCCTGTAGTAATGGACGGTGAAAGATATCTATCAACTCCAACTGGAGGTTTTTTAGACTCGATATATCCCAGAATAGAAGGAGGTTATATACCGTATTATAAAGAAGGTATATTTCATAAAGATTCAGCTACAATTGTTATGGTGGCATGGCAACAAGATTATGATGATCCTGGTAACTATCGGATTCGGTGCTGTTTCAAAGATTATCAGACTCATTACTCTACAATGAGGGCGCAATCACATTCGAATACAGCATGGACAATACCCTTTGATTGGCCAAACCAACTAATAAGTGAATCAGAACGGATTGTGCATCCCTCAATTGATGTTCAGGTGAACAGAGAAGATTCTTCACAATACTCATATCCAAAAATGCATTTTGCTATGTCTTTTGAACAAAGGAAAAGTACAGGTGGTACATATGAATATAATGGATGTGTCAATGATGGTCTTGATAATAGATTAAATACAGTGAACCCTACATATCCTTCAACAGGTTTTTCGATGTCAACACTCAGAAGGTATAATTTAGTATCAAACGGGTGGTGCTATCCAGATGTTGCATATATTCGTTATGGAGGCTCTGTATATCAAACCGTCGCTTTTCAAGATCCGGATGATAATAATGCAAAGGTAGATGCAACACATTTTGCACACACAGATCCTGAAATGACTTTGGGGCCATGTAAAACCCCCACATTAAGAGGTATTTCCATTGATCATATTACTCCTGAATATTTTTCATCTGCAAACTCGGGAGAGAGAAGTGGTTGGGCAAATCCAGGTGGAATAACAGTTATCTGGAGAAGTGATGTCACAATACCGAACACACAGGATAAATATGGGATTGATAGCATTAATATGGAATATAAGAATAATCATCTTCGAGTAATCCATTATTATTTTGATGGTTCAGATGATGAGGATGATGGAACTCAATATAATCCCATCTCTGTATATCATGAGACAAGTAATTCTGCAGATGAATATATTGATCTCAAATCTGTTGAGTATGAAAAATCTCATGTGAGTTTTAAGCGGAATAATCAAATCTGGTATTTCAGCCTTATTCATTATGTGTGATGAGGTGATAGGATACTATATACGTCTATGAATAAAATCTTATTCATAGACGTTTTTTTTTCACCAATAAATATAATAGGGGTTGAAAATATCAATAGAGCGATGAGAACAAGTCCGATAATTGTAATTATATTTTTTACGGTATTATGTAACTCATATTATGGAATGATTCCAAGTATAGCAGATATGGAGTGTTCGTTATCTTCCTCTGGATTTGTAATCAGAAATCAGGAAGTGTCCCTAGATGGTTTTACATTCCGTTCAATATACTCTGAAAATCCCTTGGTAATAAGCCATATCGGAGATATTGATGATGATTCGAATAATGATCTCATTGGTTTTAATAGTACACATAAATTTAAGATCAATTATAATGTCACCAAGGGTGTCTTTGATAGAAATCCGATATTAAATAACTCTGAACTATATCTGCCAAGAAATCTTGGTTTTATTGATTTTAATGGTGACAACAGACTTGAGGCTATGGGATCAAATCTGTCACTCTACCAATGGGAGAACAATACATTTGAGATGATAAAAACAAATAATGTAAGCGGGTCATTCGTTCCCTCCTATGGCGATATAGATTCAGATGGAGATATTGATATCATCAATTATGGGAGACCTGATGGTTTCTATTTCATTAAGAACCACAACTACGGCTCATTCCAATATGATATATCTGATCGGAATGGTCTACCTGAATTCACAGGTCATCCATCAAGGGAATATCTTGCGATGTCATATATGTTCGAGGACCTGAACAATGATGGATGGCTGGACGTATGCACAGGTATGGGAGACAGATATGAGATGTATCCTGGTCAGGATTATTTCTGGATCTCGAATGGTGATGGAACCTGGACAGAGTTTTCAGATGGATGTCCCACCTGGGATTACGGGTTGGACATCGACAGTGCAGATTTCGATAAGGACGGTGATCAGGATTTCCTTATCAATTTAAAGCACAACAAGACTACGGTCTTCCAGAACAACTATCCCGACCCTTGGATGA
>JAGLEG010000494.1 GCA_023145185.1 Thermoplasmata archaeon | reverse complement strand
TTTTTATTTTGGTTTATAATCTGATTGGTCAAAATAAAAAAAGGGGGCCAAAAGGCCC
Organism: Thermoplasmata archaeon; assembly: GCA_023145185.1. Lineage (GTDB taxonomy): Archaea > Thermoplasmatota > Penumbrarchaeia > Penumbrarchaeales > Penumbrarchaeaceae > JAGLEG01. Next base: position 5,244 of record JAGLEG010000494.1, on the reverse strand, counting down.
CCGAATACTCCCTCCAAATAGTGTCTATTTGGAGAGCTTTCCCTTGGTCCCACAGTTCGGGCACACAATGGTTATGGGCCTCTTCGCTGTGGTCACCTTGATGGGGCTTTTGCACTTGGGACACTTCACCTTCTTGAGGACCTTTGGCTCCTCCTCCTCCTCATCGTCCTCCACAACGGCCACCCTCTTCCTCTTTCTGACGGGGATATCCTCCTCTTCATCCTCGTCCTCGACAACGGCGACCTTCTTCGCTTTCTTCTTCACGGTGAAACCATAGTCGTCATCATCCTCGACGATCGCTGCCTTCTTCCTGGCAGGTTTCTCCTCCTTCTTTGAGAGGAGCTTATCCTCAAGGTCCTTTATCTTCCTCTCGAGCTTTTCGACCTTTCCATCGTGCTCGTCCCTTGGGATGAACTTATCCCTGTCGTTATCAAGGGTCTCTTTGTCCTTCTTGATCGCCCTTCTCTTGGTCTCCAGGTCCTCATCCTTGTCGAGCCACTTCGTCTTGTCCTTCTCAAAGAGCCTCTTGTCCGCGTCAAGGTCCTTCTTCTCCACCAGGAATTCGTCCCTCTTCTTGTCGAGCTCCATCTGCTCCTTGCGCAGATCATCGCGCTCGTTATCGACCTTCTTGATCTCACCCTTTAGGGCGTTCTGTTTGTTCTGCAGTTCAGATTCCCAATCATCCAGCTTCTCCTTTCCCTTCTCGTACACCCTGAAGTCCACCCTGAACTTGTTGTACCTCTCCTGGAACTCATCCATCTGGTCCTGGAAGTCAGACTGTTTCTCCTTGAACTCCTCGACGTCCTTCTGGAAAAGGTCCTGTTTTCTCTCCAGGGACTCCGTCTCCCTCTCGAGGAGGTCCTGCTGTTTGTTGAGCTTCTCCATCTCCTCGTCGATCTCATCTTTTCTGGTGTTGAGGGCCTCTTTGTCCTCGTAGAACTGGGTCTCCCTCCCCTCCAGCACGGTCCTGTCCCTCTTGACGGTCTCGCGCTCTTTCTCTATCTCCGCCATCCTCTCATCGAAGGTCTCCTTCTCCCTCTCGATCTCCTTTTTCAGCGTGAGGAACTCATCCCTCTCATTTTCAAGGGATTCGATCTCCTTGAGGATCTCCTCCCTCTTGGCCATGAGGGACTTCCTCTCCAGGACCATGGCGGATTCCTTCTTCTCCATGTCACTCTTGTCCTTTTCGATCGTGTTGAGATTGATCTCAACGAAGGCGGCCATATGCTCGAGAAGCTTCTTCTCACCCTCTATCAGGGATTCCCTTTTCCCCTTGAGATCAGCATAGATCGTCTCCATCTCCTTCTTCGGAACGAGCATCTTGGAGATCGCTGCCTTCATTTTGAAGGTGTCGAGGTCTTCCTCCTCGACCAGCTCCTCCAACTCCTCCTCATCATCATCCATGACCACGCTCTTCTTGGGTTTGGGCTCCTCTTCATCAAAGGAAACCTTGGGTCTTCCCCTGCCCTTACCCTTTTTCTTCACCTCAATCTCTTCATCGTCAGACCATTCGACCTTCTTTTTGGATTTTCTAGGCACTTTCATCACCCCATATATCATAAACATATCAAGACGACATATACTTGAAACGCTGACCTTATAGCAATTGGGATATATATCAATTTTTCCGGAGATATCGACGTTGATAAGAGTGAAACCGTACGAACCCCACTTTTCAGCCACCTATCCTGGACACACACGGCTGAAAACCGGAAAATACCGAAACATCTCATTTTGTGGAATTGCCCTCAGATCAACGCCCGAGGGGAAAACCATTTTTCCCTCCAGTACATTAGGGAGGCGAGGGGAACGGGACCGGTTCTCAACGGATGGGATATCAGATGAAGGATGACATCGAAGGAGCAGATGAGGAAAGCTTTGCCGACGAGAAACTTTGCCAGGAGCTGATCGATCCAGACGGCGTTAATGAGCCGAAATTCAGCAAGGAGGATGTAAAGGTCGTCCCCATAGGCGATGGTAACGAAATGACCATCAACCAGGTGCTGGACCCCCTTCTGGATGAGAGGGGGAGACAGCTGATACTGGGAAGAAGCTCATCTGCCCACAAGAGGTGGGGTAAAAGGGGGACACTGGAGATAGGGGCTGTGGGTGAACATCAGGAAAAAGGGGAGGATTTCTTCGGAAGGAAGGTATTGATGGACGCGGCGTTCCCCCATATCACATTCATCTGCGGCAAGAGGGGGAGCGGAAAATCCTACACCCTCGGCCTGTTCGCCGAGGAGCTGGTGCGAAGCCAGATAGGCGTGGGGATCGTGTTGGTGGACCCCATAGGGATCTTCTGGTCCATGAAGCAGGCGAACGAGTCGAGGTCCGAGATCGAAATGCTATCCAAATGGGGGCTCTCCCCCCACGAGTTCCCGGAGGCAAGGGTGTTCGCCACAGAGGGATCCGTCAAGGAGGGCAGGACCCCGGCGGATTTCGCCTTTTCCATCGCCGTTGGCGAGATGACCGCAGAGGATTGGTGCGAGGTCTACGATGTCAACCGGTTCAAGACCCAAGGGCTCCTGATAGGGACCGCCATCGACAAGGTGAAGAGCGGATACCAATCCCTCAGGGAGGGAAGAATAGTGAACGTCCCCGGAAGGGGGAACAGGTATTCCATAGGGGACATCGTGGAATGCATTCAAACCTCCATGAACCTGACGAGCAAATCCAGCGGTTTTACCCCACAGACAAGGAGGTCCATAATCGCCAGGTTCAACGCCTCGGCCGGATGGGGCATCTTCTCTGTGGAAGGGACCGATCTCAGGGACATGATCTCCCCTAACAGGATCTCCATCCTGGACGTCAGCGACCCGCGGTTGGGGGACGCCAAGAGGAGCCTTATTACGGGTATTCTCGCCAGGAAGATACTATCGGGCAGGATCTATTCGGCGAGGATGGAGGATAGGGAGAATTACGATGAAATGGACCCAAAACTGATACCCGTCACGTGGCTTCTGATAGACGAGGCCCATATCATCCTCCCCCACAACCGACAGACCCCTGCGACAGATGCACTGGTCGAATACGCCAAACAGGGGAGAAGGCCGGGATGCGCCCTGGTGCTGGCAACACAGAGGCCCGCGGCCACCAACGATGATATCCTCTCACAGGTGGACATGCTCATCGGACACAACCTCGCCCTGGAAGATGACATGACGGCCCTGAGGAGGAGGGTGCCCGCAAAACTTCCCCCTGAGTTCGCCAACAGCGATTTCATAAGGGCCATACCTGTGGGCACGGCCATCATCGCCGACCAGAGGACACAGCAGAGGTCGTTCCTGCTCAGGCTCAGGCCGAGGATGTCGCATCACAGCGGCAGCTCGGCCATGCCCAAGGCGCTCACGGACCCCGGGTCCAGAACCAGAAATACCTACAAGCCCTCTTACAGCGTAATTGACACACATCCCGTGGGGGAGCCAACGCCATCTCCCGAGGAGGATGAGGTCCTCACACCCGACATACCGGACGAGGACCATCTCAAGGGCCCAGATGAGATAGCAGTTGATGTGGTGTCGGACGATACCAGGGAGGATATGGATGTGAATAGGGGGGAAGACCCCTTCCCCGGGATCGGCTGGGGCTCCACCGTTCTCCTCCAGAACCACACCCAGGATGAATTGAAGGAGATGTTGGAGGGAACCCCTTCCGGCACGGACCTGGTCCTCTTCTCACGCACCCCCCCGGCCAAATATCCATTGGGAAAATCGCCCAATCTGAGGTCTGCATTCTGGCTCTCATCAACTCCAGCGGAAGGTTCCATCGCCCCAACCGGCCTCCAGGACCTTTCGTCTGAGGCAAGCAGGGCCTTGAAGGAGGCCAGGCCATGCATCATGGTCCTTGATGGAATAGAATACCTCTACCTCAACAATGGCCTCAACCCCGTTCAGAGGCTGCTGGAGACGCTTCACGAGAAGATATTCATGGGGAAGCACATACTTATCCTGAGGGTGGAGGAGGGGCTTGAGGAGAGCTTCCTTGAAACACTGAGCCTGGAGATGGACCACGTCATCACCTCCGTGGACGAATGGAAGGGTGACGACACTGTCGTTGACGTTGAACCCTCCCCCGAGGAGAATATTGCTGGAACCCTGGACAGGCCCGATCTGGAGAGGATGTGCAATGTCCTTGGACTCCCGACGGAAGGGGATGAGGATGAGCTCATCAAGAGGATACTGGAATATGGTGAGGTGATAGAGGGGCATCCAGACACGCCCGAGGAGAAGGGGGCCGTTAACGACCAGCTGGTCACCATCATCGATGAAGCAAAAGAGACAAGGGAGGAGAACGAGCACCTCAGGGACAGGCTGGAGGCGTTGGAATCTCAGATCGGAGAGGCCCCACCCGAGAAAATAAAAGGCAAGAGGGTCAAGACGGTCATCGTATGGGAAAAGGATGGGAATCAGGACGAACTGAGGAGGGCCCTGGGGGATCTGATCAAGGAGGTCACTGGGCTCAAGAATACCCTCGAGGAGAGGGCTGCGAAGGAGGTGAGGGCCGGCGTTTCCGGCATCGACCCCGCGGTAATGGGACTCCTCAAGAAGGTGGAGGAGGATAGATGGGACTCCCTGAACAGGTTGAAGGAGCTGGAGGTCCAGCTTCGCTCCGGTCTGAAGAGGCTCAAGGATGACAGGAAGAAGAAGCCGGAGCCCCCAAAAACAATACCTGCAGATACTACCCGAAATAAAAAGAAGGTCGCGGGCCCAAAGAAACAGGTCGAGGAGCGGAAAAAGCTCCTCCCAGAGGCCAGGACAAAAACGATCAAAAAGCCGAAGGCAAGGGTGGTCAAGAAAGGGGTTGTTGGAGTTATCGTTCACCCACGGATCGGCGTGGTCGAGGCCAGGGCGGTTGCGAAGAAGACCATCAAGAGGAAAATGCTGAGGGGCCCCCGTGAGCTTGTTGAGGAGATCATCCCCATCTACCTGCCTATCCAGAGATACCTGGTCTCATACAAGGGCAAATTATTCAGCGGAATGAAGGAGGGTGATATCTTCATGGACGGCATCCTGGGCGAGGTTATCGGATCTGCAAAGGGCGGAATGGAGAGAAGCAACGGTATGCCCACCCTCTTGACAATGACGGACCTTGAGAGAAGGATATTCATGTCGGTCAAGGGTGGAAAGAGGGAGGACACCATCATAGCCAAGAGGGCGAACCTCAAGGTGAGCCAAGTACGCAGGTGCCTGACATCGCTGTCCAAAAAGGGAATAGTCAGAAAAGAGACCACCGAGGGGAATATCA
>JAGLEG010000493.1 GCA_023145185.1 Thermoplasmata archaeon | reverse complement strand
TTTCCGCCCGTGAAGTTGATCACCGTGAGTATGTCCACGTTCTTGTTGAGAAGCGGGAATGGGAGATAGGTCGCCCTCTTCAATGCCGGCTCTATCATGCTCACGACCTTGATCGCCTGTTCGTATCTGGACCTCACCGCCTTCGACCTGGCCTTCTCAACGATATCCCGCGCCTCGGTGATGTCGTAGCCCTTCTCCTCCATATCGTCGATCCGCTCCAGGAAACCACTCAGGGCCCCCATGAAGCTCCTGTGGAGCTCGAGGGTCCTCTGCATGACCCCGCGGGCCTTCGAGGTATATGACCTGGCCTTGAGGAACCTGCCCTCCGAGAGGGCCCTCTCCGCCTCTATTATCATGTCCTGCGGATTGACATCCACCGCCTCCGAGCTCAATCCAACCCCTCCTTTATCTCATCCCTGAGCCTCTCCAGCTCATATCTTGCAGATATTATTGACCTGAGAGAGGATTTCTTGATCTCCTGCAGCAGGGCCTGGATGGCCAGGGAGGCCAGGGGCACGATGATCAGCAGTGCCCATACGGGGAAGGCGGCCTCTCCGGTGAGGGCGTTCAATATCGTCTGGTCGGAATCCAACGCCCCGGGGACGGTCCAGAGGAGCACCGGGATCGCGATCGATAACAGGCCTCCAAGGAAAGCGATCATGTAGGGTTTGAAAAAGTTCTTGGTGGCCTCCAGCCTAAGGTTCTCATCATCAGCATCTCCCCTCGCTTTCCGTATGCGGTGCAGGATGTACGCATCGCCCGAACGGGTGTAGAGGAATATCAGCGCGGGGATTATTAGCAGCAGGTTGAGAAGGATGATCAGCAGCCCCAGGGAGTTGGAGGATGAGGCGTCGGTGGTCTGCTCGAGCGGGATGTAGAATAAAAGCGCGAACATGCCCGTCAATCCTGGCGCCAGGAGTAGAAGGAACCAGCTGTCCCTCCGATCCAGGAAGAAGAACCCGATCACGCCTGCCAGCGTGATGATTATCAGGATCACCGTGGACAGGAGCATGAACGGAATGCCGGGAACGTAGTTCTTGACCGTGAACTGCTTTGTCAGGACGTTGTTGGATTCGGATGTCTCGCCCCCCTCAATTGTGTTCTCCACGATCCTGTCCTCGGGGTCTATCACGATCTCGATGTCCCACTCCTTGCCCTTCTCGTACCACTTCAGGGAGGGCAGGTCGAACTCGACCGTCACGACAAGGGGCTGGCCGTCAAGGAAGAACTGCGGGTTTGCAGGCCCTGTGTTTACGACCTCCACGACCTCTCCCCCCACCGTGACCATGACGGTGATGTTCTCCTGGGGCCTGGTGCCATACGTCATGATGGTTATGGCCGCCTTCCCCTTTCCCCCCTCGTAGAGATTGGAGAAAGTGGTCAGGTCCTGTGATATGAAAGCGTCGAAGTAGACCGCGTGGGCCACCACCACATCCGTCTCCTCCTTACCGAGGCCCCCGTCCACAACGACCATGAACCTTCCCAGATATGAGTTCGCCAGAAGATCGGGAGGGGCCATGATCGATACGTGGGTCGTCCTTATCTCATAGGGGTAGGTCATGTTGAGATAGGTATAGGGCGTGGCAACGGACCAGCCCTCGCTGAAATCACCCTCCATGTCCAGAGCCACCCTTATTACGTGGTTCTTTAGCATGGGAATGCCGGGCGTGGGCGTCTCACCCGCATCTGGCATATTGCATACGGTGACCACGATAGATGCTTCCGCCCCCAGGTCCACATCCATGTCCACAGCCCCAAGACGTGACATCACGATGGTGCACGTGAGGGCTATGGTCCTGTAGGTCTGGTCATCACCTGCCAGTGACGCGAGGGAGTACGAGATGACCTCGCCGTATCCGGGCAGATCATTGGGGTTGGGGACCACGAACAGCTCCATCTCGGTCCCGGTGAACGGGGCCAGCGAATATGGGCCGGCGTACATATCCAGCCAGGAGAGGTGGCGCATGCTCCCCCCGGGGATAACGGTGAGGTTGTCCAGGCCGTTCCCCATGTTCTCAATGTAAACCCTGTAGTTGGCGGCCTCTCCCACCAGCACCTCGAGGTTCTCACCGTACCCTGCCGTATGTTTGATCGTTGATCTGAACTCTTGAAGGACCCCCACGGTGAGGTTCCTGTTCCACACTGTTGTCCGATCACCCTGGGCGCTGGCCTCCACCACGACGCCCATCTTCATGCCCGCCACGATCATGAGCGCCTCCAGCTCCTCCAGGCTTGTGACCTCTGCGAAGCCTGGCAGGGTGACGTTCACCCTGAAACGGATGCTCCCACCCCTGGGGATGAACGCGGATGCGGTGCTCCCGGACCCTCCGCCTCCCGTATCGATCTCCACGTACCAGTCGGGGGACCCGATCGTGGCCCTCAG
>JAGLEG010000492.1 GCA_023145185.1 Thermoplasmata archaeon | reverse complement strand
TCCTCTTCCTCTTCCTCCTCCTCACGATGATGTCTCTTCTTGGGTTTATCATGCTTCTTGCTGCCGCCGCCGATAACGAAGATCTCCTCATCATCATCATCATCGTCAAGGCTGACCGGATGATAGGAGGACTTTACTGCCCCCTCATCTCCTCCGCCTGTTAACGAAAAGCCCCCTCTACCGGACTTCTTCTTACCAGAGGACTTCTTCTTGGGCTTCTCCTCCTCCAGCTTCTTCTTGGGCTTCTTCTTGCCGGAGGACTTCTTCTTGGGCTTCTCCTCCTCCAGCTTCTTCTTGGGCTTCTTCTTGCCGGAGGACTTCTTCTTGGGCTCCTCCTCCTCCAGCTTCTTCTTGGGCTTCTTCTTGCCAGAGGACTTCTTCTTCGGTTTCTCCTCCTCTGGCCTCTTCTTGGACTTCTTCTTGTCCAGGCCCTTATCTTTCCTGTACTTCTCGGCAAACTCCTTGGCCTTTTTCGCATATTTGCCCTTGGCAACCCAATCGCATTCATCGCATCCCTTGAAGGGGTATTTCATCTCGGTTTTGCATTTTGGGCATTTTACTTTCATTTAATCCACCTCGCTACAGTGCCATCTGCATCCATAACTAAAAATAAAAAGGTTTTGCCCTTAAATGAGGTGATTTAGCTGTTTTCGGCCGATAGGCCGGTAATTTTACGGAACAACACCCCTTTAATGGCCACACAAGCCGTATGGGGCCGATGCCGTGCCCTCACGGGGGCGAGGGCATATTCATCATGTCGTCCTCGATAGATGGAATGGACCCATCAATGGGGTCAACGATATCCGGCGGAGCGACCGCACCTTCTTCGATATCCGAAGACACCATATCGTCTACCGTGCCCTCTTTAAGGTCCTCATCCTCCTCCATGCCTTCATCATCCTCAAGATCACTACTTGAGGGGATATCACCATCAAGCTCCTCTTCCTCGGGTGGTGGCAGTATCTTTCCACACTCGGGACAAAATTCCATGGTCTCGTCCAACGCGGCGCCGCAATCAGGACAGTTCGTGCTCGGATCCTCTTCCTCCTGGGCTTCCACCGGAGGCCGCTCCTTCTCCTCCTCTTGCTCCTCCTCCGACCGCTTCTTGACTATGACGAATACCGCTCCACCGATGAGAACGACCATGACCAGACACACGATCAATATAAGGAGCCAAAGGCCGGATGCCTCCTCTCCACCCACGCCGGGTTTGCTGTTGGGGTCCAAAGGATCCGAGCCCCCTTCCCATTCATCCAGGTTCAGTACGCCATCTCCATCCGAGTCCATCAACGCATCTGCCACGTCCGTCGGGTCCAATCCATACTGGTATTCCCAGCCGTCGGGCATCCCGTCCTCATCGGAATCCTTGACGGCCATATCGGAGCCTATCGAATATTCTAGGGCGTTGCTCAGACCGTCGTTATCCCTGTCCTCCGCTCCGTCCGAGGGGTCAGAGGGGTCAAGGAAGGTGAGCATGATCTCTATGATATCTGGAATGGTATCGCCGTCCGTGTCCACCTTCAGGTTATCAAGCGTGGTGAAGGTTATCTCGATCCGGGGGGCAGTATTGCCTCTGTTATCCGTCAACCCCTCCACAACGAGCGAATATCCCTGTTTCTCCGAGAGGGTCTCCTTCGGGTTGAACGACAGGGTCAAGGCCTCCTCATCGTACTGGTACCATAGTGAGACCTCGATCTCTTCTGTACCAAGATGCTTCAACAGCCGATAGGATACATCAGCCCAAAGAACTGCTTCGCTTAGCGTCAAGATCATCGTCGGGTCCAATGACACATCTTCCGCTCCGTCAACCAACGAGGATGAGACCACGGCAGGTGCCTTGTGATCTGGTTCGAGCGAGTGAATGATGAATGTGGTATCATTCCGGTTCCCTGCAATATCCATCATCATTAGATGGATCTCATGGTCCCCAAGATCAAGCGATAGGGAGACGTTGTTACCCATAAGCTCGATGATGCCCTCATCTCCCGGCCCCAGATATGACCATGTGATGGAATCCACACCGTTATCATCCTCTCCTTCCACATACAGGTTGATCTCCGCGCCTTCATCCACCTTCATACCGTGTGGAGATCCCTGCGGGAACGTCATCGTGGGAGAGGTAAGATCGATCGTGATCTGGAGGGGGTCGGATAGAGGGCCAACATTCCCGTCCGGGTCGATGGACCTTGCGGTGATCTCGTGGGAACCCTCCTCGAGGTTGAGCATCAGGTAGGGGAGGTCGAACATCCAGAATATCCCCTCCGTGGTTGTGAACCTGGGCTCCTTCTCATACAGGTCCCCATCGACATACACATCCACATAGGTCCGGTTCTCACCCGCTACGATCCCGCTCAGTCCGATCAGGGAGCGGTTGTAGAACAAGGAGCCGTTGATGTACTGGGGAATCTCTATCGGCCTGAACGATATCACCGGTTTAACCGGTGGAATGATGTCAAGTGTCGTGAAGGTGATGGAAGGGGTCCATTTGGATTCGTTGGGTATCTCGGCATCGTCAAACGTGGAGACCCGAACCTTGTAGGTCTCCCCGGACCCGATATCCGAGATGTTGATCTCCCTGTTGAACCTGCCCGGGAGCGAAACGTACGGCGTCATGTTCCCCCAGGTGTCGTTCATGTAGACGTGGTATCCTGCAGTGTCCAGGCTGTCGCTCCTTGTCCAGCTTATCTGGGCCCAGGTACCTCCCACCGCATCAAGGGTGAAATTACCAGGTAGATCGGGGGAAGTTACGTCCAACGTCCTCACGAGGATGGGACCCAGATAATCCCCATGATTGTCAAGGACGTCCCTGCTCCTTATCCTTATGTCATACAGTGTGTTCTCTTCCAGGCCATCGATCGTGTAGTTCCTGATATCTCTCATCGCCCATTTCAATATCCAGGTATCACCGGTGCCGTTCACCCTGTAATCGATATCGAAAAGCTTCAGATCGTCCGACACCACATCCTGATCCCAGCCGATCTTGATATTATCCGACCCCTTGCTCAATACCGACAGGTTCGATGGCGGCTCGGGAGGTGTGACGTCAATGGACCAGGAATATAGAATATTCCCCTCGACCACCATATCGAGAACCTCATCATCCATCTTCTGCCCAGGCAGGCCAAGGTACATCAGTATATCCAATTCGCACCTGCGGTAATCGACGCTGCCCAGGTGGATGAACCTCTCAAATGCAATGGGGGGGATGGTCCCGTTCACATCGGTCTTGGGATCGAGGGTCCCGCTACCATCATACGAGTTGAAAACCCCCCAGATCCCGACATCCTGCCTCCAGTTCACCAGTTTCAGGGAAACTCCTTCAGCCGGGCCGCTGCCATCGTCGAAGATCGCGTTGAATATGAACCAGCTTCCCTCGTGTATCTCCCCTCCGGATAACGACACGTTCCCAACTGCCTGATGTGTGCAGTTGATGACCCATGCCGTTGCGGAGGAGCTGACGGTGGTACCGTATCCCGCTGAATCTATGCTCGAATTGTAAACGCGGACCTCACTTGAGAAACCAACGGCACGAAGGCCCGTCCCCATCGCATTGAAATAGCAGTTCTCCAGGAGGCCGAACCCCCCGTTCTGGACCGTGATACCCACCCAAAAACCCAAACCCTCCGTATCAAAGGTCACGCCGTCTGCAAGAAGGGTGCCGTTTACGAGGATCTCCTTTCCGGGAGCAATATCCACCGATACGCCATCCACGATAGTGAGGGTCGCCCCTGCTTCCACCGTCAGGTTTTCCAGAATAACATAGGGTTCCGAGGTGACATCCCATGTCTGGTTTGCCGATATTGGTATATCGGGCACATCCACGGCATGGGCCGGAGCGGACATGAATAATAATCCACCGGGCAGGGCCAGGACCAGGGTCAGGAGCAATACCAAGCACTTATCGCGTACAGACATCTAAACCACCTCTTTCCGAGTTGGGGTAGATCTCTACCCCGAACCCGATACTGTATTGCATATTATCTATTTTTCTCTATGGAAAGCCTGATAGGTGAGGGCCTGCAGTACATCCTATCACTTGACGCTCCAGACCCAGCCCTTTCTTGCAGGGTCCAGTCTGCTTTTCAAAACACCCTTGGTCTTGAGGCGCATCAGGGTCTTCGCCGCTCCGTCCGGGCAGTCGGTTCCCTCCAACATCATGGCGTTCTCTATCTCCCCCGTGGTCAGCTCCGGCGTCTCGCCAAGGAGCCTCATTACCATATCAACGCTCTCCGAATGTTCATCGTCCATCATCTCTGATCCCCCCGTTCCCGACAGGTTCAACGACCTCCATCGGCCCATTCTCGAACCTGTCTATATCCTCATCGATCGTGGTGTCGATGGAGAAGTCATCGTCAACGAGATTCCCCTTGACCCTGCTGCTCATATACCATAATCCAGCCATCGCCAATGCCCACTGAAGAACCAGAATGCCCAGGCCGATCGGCCCGCCCATCCACCACTCCTCTATCGGGCTGGTAATGGTCTGATATATGAACCATAGGCTCATGCCCACAAGCTCCACCGGTATGACGTACTTGAGGATGATGTCGAACCACTTTCCTATCTTCATGTCGGAGTAACGGCTGTTTATCAGGTTCTTCCTGAACCTCGTTATCCCGTACTTGAAGGCGAGGTAGTAGATGAACGCCCCCGAAACCACGAGGCCAAGGCCCCACACGAAGTCCTGATTGTCGAGGAAGACTGGCATTGGGGTCAGTCCAACGGGGAGCACGATCATGGCCGAGGGAAGGCCCAACAGGAGCATGCCGATGGTCAATACCCGAATGGCCTTCTTCCGGTCCCAGCCCGCATCCACGAAGTTCTTCACCGCGTTCTCGTAGGTGGCTATCATCGAGGTCAGCGCAGCAAAGGCCATGGCGGAGAAGAAAAGGATGGCTATCGCAGGCCCTCCCAACATCTCTCCAAACAGCTGGGGAAGGTGGATGAAGGTTAGCCCCGAACCACCTTCGGAAACGGCGAATTCCGCATCCGCCTGGGTCGCCGCCAGCCCGAACACGGTGGCGAATATCATGATACCTGCTACCAGGGCGATCGTCGTATCGCCCAATCCGGTGAGGAAGGCGTTGAGGACGGTATCGTCCTTCCGTTTCGTGTATGCGCCGTAGGTGATGGCCATGCCCATTCCAGCGCTGCAGGACCAGGCGGACTGCGCCAGGGCGGCTATCCACGTCTTGCCGTTGAAGAAGGTATCGGCATGCGGGGTGAATATGAAGGCTACTCCCCTGATGGCCCCGGGGAGAAGCAGGGCCCGTATCATGCTGAATACGAGCATTATGAACAGGGCGGGGATCAGGATCTTGTTGATCTTCTCAACCCCTTTCTCGATCCCCCTGTAGACCACCACCGCGGTTATCGCAATGGCCATGACCTGAAAGAAAACGACCAGGTAAGGGGACTCCAGGAACGACTCCCAGGTGCCCTGAGCGTCGGAGTAGTCGATGCTCCCGGAGAGGGACCCGAAGGCGTACCTCAGGGTCCAGCCCATGACCACAGCATAATAGAATCCGATGGCGGTGGAGATCCACGCCAGCCATGCGCCCATCCAGGCCTTGTTCTTTCCGAGAAATGCCGCAAAGGTCCCCATCGTTCCCTTCCTGGTCTTCTTGCCCAGGTTGAACTCGATAAGCAGGATCGGAATGGACCACGTGAAGAGGAAGATCACGTAGGGTATCATGAACGACCCGCCCCCGTTGCTCGCAACCTCCTTGGGGAACCTCCAGATATTCCCGGTTCCGATGGCTGCCCCCAGTGCGGCCATCAGAAGGCCCCACTTGCTGGAGAAAACCTCTGACTTTCCCCCTGCCAAATCAGGAACCCCCACGTCTGGGTGATGTCAACGACCTGTAGATGCCGAAGGTGAATCCCCCCCAGATGGTCCCGAGGGTGAATATCATGACAAAAAGCGTGCTTGGCACCATGTACACG
>JAGLEG010000491.1 GCA_023145185.1 Thermoplasmata archaeon | reverse complement strand
AAGGGGGTGAGCAAATGAAGATGCCCCTGTTCAAGGTCACCGTAAAGGACTCCCGAAAGGGTGTGATCATCTACTCCACTATACTTCTCCTCTACGCCATGTTGATCGTGATGATGTATCCCATAATAAGCGACGAATATTCTGACCCCCTGACTCAGGGCGATGGGATACTGCTTGAGGAAAAGGGAGCGGGAGACTCGGGGGAGATGGGATACAACCTCTCCTGGGACCCAAGGGTTGGATCCAGTTATCATCTTGCGATAGGTGCAGAGGATGCGATGACGTATGGCTATTTCACCAGCTTTATGGAGGGCAACGAAACGGATCTGGAGCTGGATGATTTGTATGCCCTTATCGATAACTCCTCGCTTCTTTCAACATACGGGCTGGAGCTGATGTATGTGGGCTCGGGAACCTATGTCGAATTTGAAAGGGCGAACGAAACCTCATTCTTCTGGGTGATATTCCTCACCTCAGATACCAATCTCACACCGATCTCCATCAGCGATGCAGTGTCAACCATGGACCTTGCAAAGACAAGCTCATTTGACGACTACATGGAGGATAACCCGATGATGGAGGGCTTCTTTGGTGATAATGTGGTAGACTTCTCCACACTGGAAGGGTTCGTCACCCTGGAGTTCTTCAGCATGTGGCTTCTGTTTCTGGTGATCTTCCTCTGCATCAAAGCAGGGGGGTCGGTGGCAAAACACATTGAGGATAAGTCCATGGACATCCTCCTGGCAACCGGTTACTCAAGGGAGAGGTTCCTGATGGAGAAGCTTCTGGCCCAGATGGTCTTCATGGTCTTTGTCTCCCTTGGGGCGTTCCTTGGTGTGGTCCTCGGCACCATTTTCATCGGCGAACCGGTATTACTGGGCTCCTATGCCATTACATTTCTCGGCTCCATACCTCTTGCATTGACCTTTATCGGGCTGGCAATGCTGGTCTCGGTTCTTGTTGATGAAGGGGCGAGGGTAACAGCTCTCATGATGGGGCTTGTTGTGGGCCAGTATGCGGTGATGATCATCGCCAATCTATCGAATTGGGGAGATTGGATGAAGTACCTCTCGCTATTCTCGTATTTCAACAGCTCGGAACTGATGATGGATAGGTATCTTGATCCGATCAATGTCATCGTCCCATTGGTCCTCTTTGGCGTCTTCACGGCGGTTGCATTCTTCCTGTTCAGGAGGAAGGAGATCCACGCCTGATCAGACGATACGCTCCTGGGTGAAGGATCCAAAGAGGTTCAGGCCATCTTGAGTGAGGTTGTATTCGATCCACTCCCTGGATGCCACCTTCTGTCCGAATCCCCGCAGCCTGAGGTGGTTTCTTGAATCCGCCTCCTTGAACTCGATTATGCCCTCCATCAGGTACTCGACCGAGTTGATCACCGAGTCGTCGTGGATGCCGTGGGCGACATCCACAAGGTTGGTGAATCGGTATCCCTTGGACCTCACGATGAGCATCTGCAGGAATTTGTGAAGGTCGTTGAACTCGGTCTGAGAGATGAGTGGCGAGAGGGAATTTATTATCAGCAGGCCTCCCCCGTAGTTCTTCACCGCCTCCTCCTGGACGAAAATAAGGTCCTCCCGGAACCTCTTGAAATCCTCCGGGATCTCGATATTGAAGATACGATGGCCCTCCTTCAGGACCTTCTTGGTATCGTGTTTTGAGAAGAGGTCGTACATCCATATCTTCCCCTCGCGGTTGAAGGATTTAAAGTTGGGAACGTATTTGACAATACCCTGGATGACATCCTTCATCGCCCTGTTGGTGGAGACGTATATCACGGGGAAACCGGCTTTGAGCGCCGAGGCCATGATCTGATCGAACAGCTCATCCTTTCCACAGAACGGAGGTCCTTTCAACATGACCTGCGCCCCCACGGACAGGCCTCCATTCAGGAGGTGGTCCAGTCTGATCACGCCAGTGCTGATCTTTGCCACATTGCGGAGGTCAACCTGTGTGCCGGCGGTTCTCACTCCCTTTGACGTGCCCGCCTTCACCTTGCGCATGAAGAACTGCGCCTCCTTGTTGTCCGGGTTCTTCTCCAGTACTATCGATAGGAGCTCCTTTGCTTTGCCCTTGTGTCCCTCTTTGATGGCCGCCCTGGCCTGATCGATCAGAACCCTCATGCCGTCGGAGATATTCTCCTTTGGTGATAGTATGGCGGAACAGATCGGGCATCTGGTGATCCCTTTGTGCATTGCTATCTGGTTCTTGCACTTGGGGCATCTTGACCTTTTTGTGCCCTCCGTCTCCTTCTGCTTCAGATCGAAGGAGGCTCCAAGGGGAGCACGGCCCCTGACGGAGGAGGTCAGCGTTATCATTGTGGAAGGCTTTGGCGGTGGAGGAGGGGGCATCGGGATGTCCATCGCTGGTTGGGTGGTCTCATCAAGTTCATCCTGCAGGATCTCCTGTTCCAGGTCCATCATATCCAGGTCCTCGTTATCCCAGTCGTCCCCCTCATTTTCGTCCGATTCGATATCATCGTCCTCGTCGTCCTCAAGATCATCATCCAGGTCATCATCAACTTCGAGGTCCTCGATCTCCTCATCATCACTATCCTCAAGGTCACTATCTTCGAGATCACTATCCGAGCCGACACTTTCTGAGCGAATAC
>JAGLEG010000490.1 GCA_023145185.1 Thermoplasmata archaeon | reverse complement strand
GGTGACCATAGCCTCTCCTATCGAGAACGAGATGATCGTCCAGGGGAATGAACTGGAGATCAACGGGACCTGCGGGGACGATTACGCCGTGGACGTATTGACCATCTCCCTTGACGGAGAACCAGACATTGATATCAGCTCCAGCATCTCCGATGGGAACTGGAGCTTCACGCTGTTGACGGGCGACCTGGAGGTGGGAGACCACGAGGTGGAGATCACGGTGAGGGACGCTGTCGGCCACCATGCGGACGCATCCGTCAGCTTCTACCTTACCGAACTGATCAGGCCTGACGTGACCATCCTGCTCCCGGAGAACAACACCCTTGTCCTGCAGGGGACCACTGTGTTGCTTTCGGGGGATGCCTCCGACAACGTTGAACTGGTCCTGCTCACCCTCAACATGGACGGGGAGAAGCTGGGAAATGTTAAACTACCCAAATATGGTAGTTTATGGGAATATGAGCTGGAGACAACCTGGCTTGACGGGGGGAGCCACGTTGTCGAGATCGTGGCGCTCGACTCCGAGGGTAACGTAAACTCCACTGATATCACCATACGCATCGATGGGGCCCCTCCCCTGCTCAACATGCTCTACCCCGGGCCTGACCTGGTGCTGGGCCCGAGCGGTGAGCTGGTGGTGATGATGGAGGTGGAGGACGACATGGGCATCATGGACGTTCATCTGATCCTGGACGGCACGGAACGTGTGGACGGCGTCCACATCAACGGCTCCCTCTGGGAGATGACCATTGACCTGTCATCCCTTGGGTCCGGAAGGCACGGCTTCTTCGTGAAGGCGACAGACCTCGTTGGCCTGACGACAAGGGTGGACGGCACGTTCACGATAGACGCGGAGGCACCCTCATTATATCTGTACGGCGGAGATTCGGGATCGTTCTATATCGGTGATACTGTCTATTTCAACGGCACCATATCGGACAGGTCGGAGATATCCCTGCTGACCATCACCATAGGAGAGGATACTTGGAACATGACCGGGGATATCCTGGATGGGGCATTCAGCCTCACCTGGGACACCTCCAACCTCACCGCCGGCAATTACTCCGTAGATATCGTCGCACTTGACAAAATGGGAAACCGGTTCACCCTCCAGTTCGTCATCGAGGGCAGGGTCAAGGTAGTTGATGACGGGAGCGGGGATGGGGATATCATCGTCGATGAGGCCGTGGACACGGAGACGAACAACCTGATGTTGTTCGCGCTGCTTGGGCTGCTTTTCCTCATGTTGATCATCGGGTTGGCCCTGATCCTCGTCATCAAGAAAAGAAGGGATCAGCAGGCCGTGCCGATGCCTCCCCCGGGCATGTACCCAGCCCTTCCTCCTCAGCAACAGTACGCAGTAGGGCCACAGCCCGCGGTACAGGGACTTCCTCCCGGACCGGAGGCTTACCCTGTGGCGCCACAGACGTTACCTCCTGCAGACGCCGCCCCAATAGAGGAGCAGCAGGTACAGGAACCGATCGCACTTGAGGAAACTCCGGCCATCGAGGCCCCGTATGATATGCAGGGAGAGCCGACACAGGAACCGCTCGCACCGCCAACAGATCCTGCCCAGGGGCTTCCGGGAATACCCGAGCCTCCCCTGCCCACGCCACCTGGACCACCTGAGATCGCTCCTCCCACAGAGGTCCCAGATGTGCCAATGCCACCAGAGGTCACTATGGAGCCGGAGACACCTACACCTCCCATTTACCCTACGCAGGCTCCGCAGCAGGAGTGATATGCCCAATATCTGTACCTATACAGCACTTATTGACCATTACAGCACATATTGGTTTTAAACCAATATATTATATATCTACAATGGATTGGTCGATCGGTGATCCATTGGAAATAGATATCGATAAAGTATCCTTCATATCGGAGACCTCCCTGACCATAAGAGGGACCCGAAGGCGTACCACCGTTCCCAAGACGATAGTGGACAGGCTCAGCCTCAAGAACGGGGATAAGATCAGATGGATACTGTTCAACGATGAGACGATACTCATAAGGAAAGTGAAGGGAGATTAACGGAAGGTCCCACACCACACCCTCGAACCGGCATCCTATCATACAACTATATTGACACCGCAATGACGCGGCATCAATGCAGATAGACGCCAATACACATTGGTTTGAAACCAACATTATATACCGCCTGGGACATCTTCTTCCCGGTGGTATGATTGTCAGATGAGGTGAAAACCCGGTCGAATACCTTCAATTTTCTGCCTGCAAGGTCCGCAGTATACGGGATGATGGTGGTTATCACGGCCGTTATCCTGATATGGGCTGGGTTATCTTTTTTCCCCAACGGCAACACCAGTGACGATCATACCATCACACTCTACGGATTCAGCGTCAAGGGAGAGGTCTTCGACGACAGCATAATACCAGCATTCAAAGAGCACTGGAGGAACAGGACGGGTGAGAGCGTGGAGGTCACCTCCACGTATGCGGGGTCGGGGAGCATCACCGGCCAGGCCATCAACGGTGCTCCAGCTGAGGTGATGATACTCTCCAC
>JAGLEG010000049.1 GCA_023145185.1 Thermoplasmata archaeon | reverse complement strand
ATGAGGGAAAAGCCATTTTCGATGCTCCGGACTCGGTGCATGCAAGTTATCTGCAGGTACTACAGGATCCTTTCGGGGGAACGGTCGTAGCTTGGATGGACACACGGTCAGTATTTTATGACATATTCGTCCAGAGGATGAATGAAGATGGGGATCTACTATGGGCTGAAGATGGAATGGCCGTGTCCAACGCATCTCTTCAACAAGATCTTCACTGTATGGTTATGGATGACGAGGGGTCCCTTTTCTTCCTGTGGTCAGATAATCGGGACGATCATCCCAAGAGAGATATATACGCCCAGAGGCTCGGGCTGTATCTCAAACCCTACGACATGCCCATCAAGGTCTACGAGGATCAGGTGTTCTATGATGAGATGCATTCCAACGATGATGTGAACTGCACCTGGTCCATTATCACCGATGCGGATTGGCTATCGATCGATTCTGAGACCGGGATCATGACAGGGGTGCCCGATAACTATGACGTTGGATGGGTCCACGCAACGGTTATCGCAACGGACCACTGGGCCAGAACTGTAAGGGACATTGACTTCGAGGTCGTCAATATCAAACCATCCCTTCTGTCTGATCCTCCTCTTACAGCCTATGAAGACACTCCATATTCCGCTGACCTGGGATCCACCGAGGACGGGGAGGGGGGCATGCTGTGGACCATGGAAACGAGTGTGGATTGGCTGACCATTGACCCTGTTAATGGCACCCTGAACGGAACACCTACAGAGGATGATATCGGATCGATACTCCTGAACATCAACATAGACGATGGAAATCCCGGAGGCGTGTCCAGCTATTACTTCCAGATGGATATATTGGGAACCAACGATGATCCTATGATCACAACAATATCTCTGCCAGATGCGGTCGAGGATAAGCTTTACATGTATAATCTGGAGGCTACGGATCCCGACGAGATCGCCACATTCCTATGGGATCTGGATACCGACTGCGACTGGTTGGACCTGGATCGTTATACCGGCACCCTCTCCGGTTTGCCGCGAAACGATGACGTGGGGAGCTGGTGGATGAACATCACCGTTCACGACGGGAATATTGGAAGTGACAATATCAATCTGTCCCTGGAGGTTCTCGATGTGAACGACCCTCCCTTGATCCTCACGGACCCGAATGTGGAAGTTCTCCAGGGGGAGGATATAAACCTCACCCTGGCCGGGTCGGACGATGAGAGCGCCTCCCTGACTTGGAACTGGACAGACGCTCCGAGCTGGATGTCGCTCAATGTGACAAGCGGACTCATATCCGGGGTCCCCACACAGGAAGATGTGGGCACCGTTCAGATCACCATAACAGTGGATGATGGGAACAATGGCAATGCATCAATTCTCCTCTACATCACGGTGTTGGACGTGAATGAGGCCCCAAAGATCACAGCCGCACCCATACCAAATGGAACGGAAGGGGTTCCATTCGCTTTCTTGATGTCAGCATCGGACCCGGATGCAGATGGATTGACCTGGGCCATCGTGGAGGGCCCGGATTGGCTCAAGATAGATACTGCTACCGGACTGTTGACTGGAACTCCCATCGCTTCCGGTACACATCAGGTCATCATCACAGCGACCGACCCCTGGGGTCTCAATGACACGATCACGGTCACATTCCAGATAGAGGATTATATCTCACCGGCCGACGACGACGACCCACCTGCAGATGACGACGATGATACGCCAGCGGATGATGATGTGACCGTCAAGGGATCGAACGATGACGATGACTCCATATTCTACACGATCATAGCTGTGCTCCTTCTTCTTGTGGTCATCCTCCTTTTCATTCTTCTCCTGAATAAGAAGAGGCCAGAGGAGGAGGAGAAGTGGGGCGAGGAGTAGACTAACTCGTTAACGAAAATATATCAGGTATGATGCCTCTTATACCCACACAGGTGAACCCATGGTTCCCGAGGAGGAAGGAATATGGTACTATTGCTCAACAGGGAAGATGTGATATCCGTTCTGGACATGACCGACTGCATAGATATGCTGGAGAAGGCTTTTACCGAGATGGCGAACGGTACGGCCGTTCTCCCGCTCCGGATCAATATCAAACCCCCCGGCGGCATTTCGCTCTACATGCCAGCATATCTCCAGGAGATGAACGCCCTTGCGTGCAAGGTCGTAACCGTGTACAAGGACAACCCCAAGGACCACAACATGCCCACCACTATCGGGAAGGTCCTCCTGCAGGATTCCAAGACCGGAGAGGTGATCTGCATTATGGATGGGGGTTACCTCACCGCCGTGAGGACCGGAGCGGTCAGCGGACTGGCCACGAAGTTCCTGGCAAGGGAGGATGAGGAGCAGGTCGTCTCGATCTTCGGCGCAGGCGCTCAGGCGAAGATGCAGCTATGGGCGATGTGCGAGGTCAGGGACGTATCCAGGGCGCTTGTCCACGATAAGTTCCCCGAGGCCGCAGAGAAGTTTGCAAAGGAGATGTCGGAAAAGCTCGACATCCCGGTGGAGGTCTGCGACGATATGGGCCAGCTTCTAAATGCCGATCTCATCTGCACCGCAACGTCTTCCCCCACGCCCATCTTCGATGGATCAAAGGTGAAGGCCGGAGCGCACATAAACGGCATAGGCAGCCATTCCCCGGGAGCTAGGGAGCTGGATACACAGATCATAAAAAGGTCCCTGCTGATAGCCGATTCAAGGGAGGCGTGCCTGAACGAGGCCGGTGATATCATGATGCCCGTGGAAGAGGGCGCCATCACACCCGATCACATCCATGCCGATCTGGGTGAGATAGTGGTGGGTTCCAGGGAGGCGAGGGCCTCTCCGGAGCAGATAACGCTGTTCAAGTCCAACGGGCTTGCCATACAGGATACGGCCACGGCCAAGCTCGTATATGATCTGGCCAGGGAAGAGGGCATTGGAAAAGATGTGGACATCTGATGGTGCAAAACATATTTCACCCCCAAACACCTTCGGCCGAAACGGTGATCAAATGGTTACACAGGTTAAGGCAAGTCACATTCTGGTGAGGACCGAGAGCGAGGCTCTCACGCTGCAGAAGAAGATCAAGAACGGAAAGAGCTTTGAGAACCTGGCGAGAAAGCACTCACAGTGCCCATCGGGTAAAAAGGGTGGGGACCTGGGATACTTCCGTAAGGGCCAGATGGTCCCCGAGTTCGACGCTGTCGTTTTCAACATGGAGGTCGGCGCCATTACGCCCCCCATCAAAACGCAGTTCGGCTACCATCTTATCAAGCTCACGGACAGGAAGTGATCCATCACATTTCGAGGTCAGGTTGTTTAGATGTCCCCCCCTCCCACCACCTGGCGAGCTGCAGTGTGCTACGATTCGCCCTCGATCTCCAGGAAGGCCAGGGAGGCCCTGGACACTTTGGGCTGGACCTACGACAGGGACAGGAGCGAGAGGCATTTCAGCAAGATGATGATAATGATAGCCATCCCACAGGCATCGTACGTCTTCCAGTTCCTGATACGGGACCCTGGGAAGTTCGTGATCAACGTATATGACGAAAAGCCCACCCATTCGGGATTGGTACATTACATCGAGGTCAAGGGGATCACGAAAAAGAACGCGAAACACGTCAGAAGGTTTCTGCATCTATTCTCGGATTCGCTTCCCAGAAAACCCTACAACTTCTTCTGGGTCGAACGTCTGAAGCTGGGTTTCATCCGGTTCGAACATCTCACGGCGAAGAGGGAGTGGTCCAGGTGGGGGATCTGATCACTCCTCAAAGGACGATGCCCCTGGTTTGAACCCAAGTTTCGGAAACGGCCTGGTCCCGGCAGTACCTATATTGTCCAGGTGGCCTGCTATCCTCCTGAGCTGGGATGCGGCAACGGCTGCCGATAGGGCCTGGTTCTTGCCGATATAGTCCTGAAGGATGTTCTCGCGGAGCTCCCTGTGCTCCTCCTTGAGGTTCTCCTCGAAGGAGGTGATCTTGGGGGTTTTGGAGCTGTAGCTCTCCTCGATGTTGCTGTACGCCTCGGGGAACATCTTCAGGATGGCCTCCGCCATCTTCTCCAGGTTCTCCCTGATCTCTGGATCGAGATCGCCCGTGAAATGGAAGTTGTTCCTGATCCTGCACAGGGCCTTGGTGTAATCTCCGATGCGCTCGTAGTCGATGATGAGGGAGATAAGCACCAATCCGGCATGGAGGTTGGGAGTTGAGGATAGGGAGAAGTGCTCAAGGACGTTCTTCCTGATCATCTGGACCATGTAGTTGATCTCCTTGTCCATCTTGATGAGGTCCTCCTCCGGCACCTCTCCGGATATGGCGCATTCGGAGGCCATCTTGAACATCTCGTAGGTCTGCTCGTGGAGGTTATCCATTATCTCGTAGGAGACGTCCAGCATATCCTTCTTCTTGATGGCGTCGTACAGGTTCTTGAACATCTTTTTCACCTCATGTTAGAATATCGATCTATCTATAAGTATTATAAGACCCGGGATCCCGAAGAAGACGACCAGAACGAATATGATCGCCATCTTCCTGTTGTTGGACATGTATCGAGAAAGCCTCTGTGCCAGATATATCGGCACCTTCTTGAAAGGATAGAGCAGCACTATCCCCGTGATGTTGAAATAGAGATGTACAAAGGCTATAGCAAGGCCGAACCTGGCCCCTTCCACAAGTTCCACCGGCACCCCTCCTCCTCCCTCCAGTAAAGCGAGGGCTGCAAGGATGGCGGTGACGGTCGTGCCAATATTGGCTCCAAGGGTATATGGGAATATCTGCCTGATCGTGAGGATCCCCCCGCCAACAAGCGGCACCACCAGTGATGTCGTGACCGAGGAGCTCTGTACGAAGGATGTGAGCGCGGCCCCCGAGGCGAAGGAGGTGGCATCGTTCCTAAACAGCACCTTATCGAGGATCTGCTGGACCTTGCCGTCGATGGTCTTCCTTGCTGCTTTTGTGATAAGTGTCAATGATATGAACAGTATCACGACCCCGACGATAAGCAGCATCAGTTCCGGGTATATGTCGAATCCAATGATGTACTCCTTCATGGGCTCCAGTACGGGGTCAAGTATCCTGTGGATGAGGTCGAATTTCGCCCCTTTGTTTCCCAACAGGGCCGTTGCGGTCACCTCGCCCAGCCTCTCCAGGAACCCTTTTCCAGTGAAGATCCGCACCAGCCATTCAAGCGGGAAGATAAGCGATGCCGCGATGATATTGAAGAGGTCGTGGACCAGCGCCCCAGCGAAGGCCCTTCTGAACGCCCCCTTGTGCCTTATGTGGCCCAGGGCAACGATCACATTTGTCACCGAGGTGCCAATGTTCGCACCGATGATGATGGGGATCGCATTTGGATAGAACGATGGGTTCGCAACGACCATGGCGACCACGGTGGATGTCGTCGCGGATGAGCTCTGGATCACCGCAGTTGCGAAGATCCCTATGCAGAGGCCAACAAATGGATTGGACGTGGTCTCTATGAGCGATTCCGAGAAGTCGCCCCCCATCATCTTGAACCCGCCCCCCATCAGTTTAATACCGATGATGAAGAAATAGATGGCTCCGAGGAATATCAGGACATTGAGTGCCCGGTTATCCATTATGCGGGATACCGCAGACCTCTGCCTTCCCATCCAGGAGGGCCTCTCGGAATCGTCAATTCTCGCCCTCGGGCGGCCCATCCTGCGGGAGTTTCTTTTGCTCACATCCGGTGAAGTGAGAATATAGATATAAGTATATTCACAATAATCTATGTAGACCTATATAGGTAATATATCTCCCTTGTTATGGCCTCGATATCGACGCCTGAAAAAGCTCACCTGGCGAGAAGTTCACGAACCTTCTCCCCGGCGTTCTCGGCCTTGTCTGCCATGCCTCCAAGGCGGTTGAGGACCTTGAGCATGTGTATGACCTGAAGGGGGTCCATTATCTCAAGGTCGATGTTGAAGAGGTGCTTGGATATCCTGTGCTCTATCACGTCCGCCTCGTGTTCCTGCAGATGGATGGCCTTGATCAGCTCCTTGGCCCTGTCCCTTTCCTTCCCGCCGAAGCTCACTTCGACGAGGGTCCCCATTCGGGACATGACCTCCTGGTAGGTCCCAACGCACTCCAGGACCTTGTCCATCAGCTCATGGAGGCCCTCGGAAACCTCATCGGGAACGGGGGTGCTCTTCATCGTAAGAAGCACAGCGACGTCCTCGGCGTCATCGAGGATGGCATCCGAATGGTGGAGCAAGGCGTGAAAATCAGCCCGGGATACGGACATGAAGAGGAATTTGGGGAGGTGTGCACGGGTATTGGACTTGATCAGGTCCGCCTCATGCTCCACCTCTGATACCTTCCTTGCATATCTCTCCGCTTTCTTGAAATCGCATTCCAGATAGGCGTTGAGGCAGAGCCGGAGGTTCTTGACACACTCCTCTATCTTTTCGGAATGTTTCTGAAGGCCCTCAAACGGGCTCCTGTAAATGGTGTCCACGATAGGGACGCGGATGTTGTCGAATATGGAATCGTTCTTCATTTGTTCCTCACCTTCATGGCCCTCACAGTATGATAAGCATTATCCCCCGGAAGAGGAGGAACAGGGCCGCGGCGGTGCCGGCTGCGATGGGTATGGTCAACACCCATGATGTCACGATGTTCCTGATCACCCGAAAGTCAATGGCAGTTATCCCACCTGCCAGGCCGACTCCGATCACGGCCCCCACGATTATCTGCGATGTTGAGACGGGGATGCCCAGGAACGAACATATGAGAACCGACGTCGCCCCGCCGAACGAGGCAGCAAATCCTCTCGTGGGGGTTATCCTGGTGATCTTCTTGCCAATGGTGGTCATTACCTTGTATCCCCATGTTGATATGCCCACAACAATGCCGGCCCCGCCCAGGATCAGGATCACAGGGGGTATCTCCACCGTTGATGAGATCGTCCCATCCCTTGCCGCACTCCAGATGGCAGCAACGGGGCCGATGGAGTTGGCCACGTCGTTCGCCCCATGCGCGAAAGCGACATAACAGGCGGTCAGGATAAGCAGCGAGCCGAACAACCTCTCCACCATGTCATATTTCCCCTCGCCCTTCCTTCTGCTGGACCTGGAGAGCCTGATCCTGCCGACGATGGCGGCGATCATCCCGATGGCTGCGGCAAGGCCAAGCTTGAAGAGCATATTGTCCAGAACGAGGTCCATGACGTTGTCGGAGATCGGAAGGACCTCCATGGTATCACGCAGGTTCTTCAACCCCCCGGAGATGCCGGTGAAGATGATTATGAAGAATACGAGGAAGATGAACAGGGGGATCAATTTTTTAGCCCGGCCTATCGTGTCCTCAACGTCGAATATCGCCTTTCTTATGAACCTGA
>JAGLEG010000489.1 GCA_023145185.1 Thermoplasmata archaeon | reverse complement strand
AAGCGACCAACGTACTGGATGAGATCATTAGGAGTGGCCTCGGAGAAGAGGCTGGTTCAGATGTGCCCGTAAACCTCTCCCGGGGATGGTGGTCATCAACCCATGTTGATGTAATAGCGGGGGAATTCAATTCGATGGCGATAGATTCCAGAGGTTATCCCCATATCATTTATCAGAATGCCAGACTATCTGTTGATAATCTGAAATATGCATTCTGGAACGGTACCGATTACGAGATCGAGTTCGTGGACACCGCTCAGGATTCTGGAAACAAGATGGATATCGAGGTGGACTCGGAGAATAGACCGCACATCCTTTATTTCAACAAATCAAATAACGTACTGACGTATGGACACAAAAATGATACCGGCTGGCATAAACAGTCCATCCTGAACTTCACCTCCGGTGTGATACATTTCGACATGGCAATTGATAATAATGACTATCCTGCGATTTTCGCCTATGATAGGACCAATCTTACCACCGTTTTCATTAAATGGGAAGGGTCCAGATGGAACAGGTCGATCATAAAAAATGGCGGATGTAGCTATCCCAACATCAGGTATGACGAGGATGGGACCCCACATATAGCCTTCACCACCTATGGAGTTAATTATGGGTTCTGGAACGGGACCGCCTGGGACATGGTCGAACTGACAAATAGAACTGGTAATGGGCAGGGTTTGAAAATGGCTCTGAACAGCTCCGGGAACCCCTGTTTCATCCACTACGAGAACTACTGGGGCAACGAGGAGCTGTTCCTGATCTATCATAACGGGACCAATTGGAACGAGGCCAAGATCGATGAATACGATGATTACGCTTACGAGCTTTCGATAGTTGTTGATGGTGATGACAACATACATATGGTCTATCACTCTGATCGGGACCGTTTCCTTAACTATTCCTCCTTCGATGGGGCTACGTTCTCCAATGAACGGCTGGTTGACTCCTGTGTTGATCCCCTGCCGAACTTACGTAGAACCCCCGAGGGGAATATCCTGATGTCCTATGCCCCAAGTGCATGGATGGAGATAGCAAGATTGAACTTCGAGGAGTTGAACATCACATCGCCCAGCATGGGGGAGAAGTGGGAGAGGGGAAAAACATACACCATCAACTGGACAACGGAACATTTTGAGACCCGTGCAACGTTCAGTATAGAACTCTACAAGGAGGATACAAAGAAGTTGACCATCTTGGATTCAGTTAAGGTATCACAGGGTCATTACAACTGGACCGTTCCGGGAGACCTCGATACTGGCTGGTCCTATCGAATAAACCTGATCTATCTCGATCATGACCATATCGCCGACTTCGGAAATCACTTTGGAATATTCCCGCAGCAGGGGTGGTTCCACGATAAGGTGATCAGCGACTACAATTACCTGAAGTATCCATCCATGGTGCTCGGTCCAGATGAGGTCCCGTACATCCTGGGTTACTATACCGAATATCAGAAGGAGAAGCTGGTCCTGTCACATTACGAGAATGGAACGTGGTCCTTCGAGGATGTAGACACAAACAATAAAGCTGGCCAATACAGCAGTTCCCTTGTGTTCAACTCCTCCGGAGTGGAGCATATCAGCTATTTCACTGGATTGGGATACGATCTGAAATTTGCGGTCAGGAACGGAACCGGATGGGACATCTCCACGATCGATTATCTGGGGGATGTTGGATTCAGGCATCAGCTTGTGGTAGATGAGAACGATGTTATCACCCTCGTTTACAACGATATGACGGTAGATTCTCTGAAGTATGGCAGGTGGAACGGAAAGCAGTGGGACATCACCACCATACTTTCAGGTTACGATCCCTATTTTTCATTTGCACTGGATGATGATGGTAGGCCTCATGTGATATATACCGACCGTTATCATATCCACGATCTGCATTATAATGGAACCAGCTGGATCACTGATGATATCTTTTCGATCAGAGGACATTATTCTGTTACAACAATGGAGATAGATGCTCACTTCGATTCAGCAGGTGGACTTCATGTCACATACTGTAATAATTCCGCAAGGCCCTATCTGGAGTATCTCTATATCAACGATACGACCACGACACATCAGGTCCTGCGTACAAGGTCGGGTTACTCCACGGGTCTATCACCAGATATCGAGATCGGCCCGGACGATGAACCATCAATGACCTTTGTGGAATATGATCCGGATTACACGGTCTATTTCGGCTTCAGGGAGAACGGGAACTGGACGTTCTGGAGGTTGTTGGATGAAAGGACGGGCCAACACGATCTCATTTTGGATGGCAACGGAGACCCACATATTGTTTTGAGGGTGGAAAATATATTCCGATTGAGGTATATGGCCCTCATATCTGACCCCATAACGCCCTCAAAAGTGCTCGATCTTGATCATGAGATGGTATCCGGACATGTCTCCCTGAGTTGGGCCCCGCCCATCAATGACGGGGGTATGAACATAATCGGATATTCGATATTCAGGGAAAACTCAACACAGAACCTCACACTACTTGCAAATGTTACAGGCAAAACCCTTCTCTATCTGGATACCACGACGATCCCCATGGAAACCTATGTGTATCGCGTGGCTGCGTTCAATGCGATCGGAGTGGGGAATCGAAGTGACCCTATTAACCTGACCGTGGATATCCCCATTTTACTTGTGGATGACGATCTATGGTACACCTACGAATCCCATTTCAAGGACGCACTCACCTCTGCTGGATATCAATATCGTACCTGGAACGTATACGCTTCGGGAGCTTCGCCTCCCCTTTCCAATCTATCCCTGTACGAGAGTGTGATCTGGACAACTGGCGCAGATTCTATCTCAACGCTTTCAGCTTCTGATCAGACATTGTTGATGAACTATCTGGATTCTGGAGGAAAGCTCTTTCTCTCCTCTCAGGAGCTTCTGTTCGATATCGGAGGTGAGGCGGACGGCGCAATTTCCAACACCTTCATCAACGACTATCTCAAGATATGGTCCGTTGATAACGATGTCTCATATTCAACCGTTGATGGCGTGGATGGTGACGTGATCGCGACACCTTTCCCCGGTTTGAACCTGGATTTCCCGTACACGAATTATGGGGACGAATATGACATATACCCGAACGGGACAACGATATTCACCAACCCGTCCAACGGGAATACTGCAGGCCATCGTGTTGATAACGACACCTACAGGATAGTGTTCCTCTCTTTCCCCTTCGAGGCAGTCAACAAGCACGATAGCGCAAATGGAACACAGTTAATGGGAAATATTGTGGAGTGGCTGCTGAACGATCCAGGGACCCCGTCCCCTCCAATTGGATTGACCGCCTCTGCAGGGGATGGATATGTGCAGTTGGATTGGTCCTATCCCCTGGACAACGGCTCCTCGGCTCTTTCCGGTTTCAAGCTCTACAGAAGGGCCTTCTCCACAGGTACCATCACCCAGGTGAACCTCTCCTCCTCAACGTTTTCTTACAATGACACCTCAACCTCGAACAGTGAGGTGTACTACTACCTTCTGAAAGCGTACAACTCATATGGGGATTCCGGGAATTCCAGGGAGATCAAGTCCGATATAGTCTCCCCAACGATGGGAACCGATTCAACGCCCACAATTGGTACAACTGGAGACGGCCTGACCTTTTCAGTTCAGGCCACCGACAACGTCAGGATAAATGGCGTATCCGTTGAATATTGGTATGGGTCTGGCACACACACGATCGGATCCATGTCCGGTCCGACCCCATATACTCATCGGATCACCGTGCCCTCTGGTTCTATCACAGCTCTTCGATATCGATTCAGGATCGTTGATGGAGCTTTCAACGTCCTTGAAAGCGATGTGAGAACGGTAAGCATCTCGGATAATGATAGGCCCACCTTCGGGACAGATAATTCCCAGACCTCGGGAACCACCGGCGACCTGTTCACATTTGCAATGGAGACATTTGACAATATCGAGGTAAGCAGTACCCACGTTGAATTCTGGTACGGCTCTGGCACCCACAGGAACCTCTCGTTCATCAGTGTCAAGATCATAACCATACCCTCGGATTCCACCGACACCCTTCACTATATATTCACTGCCGGGGATGATGCGGGGAACTGGAATGCAACCACGGTCAAGGACGTCACCATCACGGATAATGATCTGCCGTCATTCGGATCGGACCTGAGCTCGATAACAGCAACCACAGGGGACCCGATCTCGTTGAACATATCGGCGAGCGACAATGTGGGTATCGGTACCATCACCGTTGAATACTGGTACGGTTCCGGGTCTCATTCCAATACATCCATGAACGGCACAGGGCCATACGATCTAACGATCATCGCGCCCTCCGGGTCCACGGATCGGTTCAACTACAGGTTCCACGCATCCGACCCCGGTGGAAACTGGATAGAGACGGATGCAGCATCAATAGACATTACGGACGACGACAGGCCCACCTTCTCCTCCGATACAACCCCAACAAGTGCCACAACAGGGGAGCAGATATCCCTGGGGATCTCAGCTCGGGACAATATCGATCTATACGACGTCACGGTGGAATACTGGCATGGCTACGGCCCACATTTCAACCTCTCAATGACAGGTTCTGGAACCTATTCAAGGTCCATAACTGCCCCCTTGAACTCACTTGTCGCAATGTCCTACAAGTTCCATGCTGTCGATGCCGAGGGCAACTGGGCGGATACTCCAACCGGGGCCGTTCTGATCCTTGACAACGACATGCCATCATATTTCAATGACGTAACTCCCACCTCGTCCGGTACCGGCGATCCGATAAACTTCTCGGTTCGGGCTTCCGACAATGTGGGCGTCAAGCAGGTGAGATTGCAATACTACCTTGGGTCCTCGGGGCAAATTCTGAATATCAGCGTGCCGGGAGAGGATCACTTCAACATCACCATTGTTGCCCCATGGAACAGCACGGATGATATGTATTATCGATACCAGGTGGAGGACACCTCCGGCAACTGGTGGATGTGGAGCAACTACAAGGCGATCTCGATATACGATGATGATTCGCCCCATTTGGTTAACGACCTTACACCAGATGAGGCGGGGACCGGCGATATGCTTTCTTTCGCGGTACAGGCCGTGGACAATATCGCCATTGATACCCTGACCCTTGAGTATTGGTACGGGGAAGGGACCCACCTCACCCTGCCGATGTCCGGATCCGGCCCATATCTTGTAGACCTCATGGTCAGAGAGGATACCCTGGATCCACTGCATTACTTCATCAAAATAGAAGACACCGCTTCCAACTCGGTACAGACCGAAGAGACAGTGATCAAGATCATCGACAATGACGCACCGTCCGTGTCGATAACTAATCCGGTGACCTCCATCGCCACAGGGGCGGTGCTGAACATCACGGCATTGGTCTCCGATAATCTCGCCCCGAACTCTGTCTGGATCGAGTTCGGTTTCGGAAACGGACCTATGGTCAATCAGACCATGGTCCTTCATGAAGGGCTGTACCACATGGATATCGAGATCCCATCGGACATGGTGGATGACCTGAAGGTTCGGATCTCGTCCAGCGATCTAAGTGAAAACATCGGATCAACAGGGCTGCTGGTCCTTGAGGTCGAGGACATGGACCCGCCTCGAATGATCGCAGACCTCTCGGATAGCAACGCCACAACGGGAGACGATTTCTTCTTCGAGGTTGATATTACGGACAATATTGGCCTAAAATCGGTGTATGTTGAATATACCATTGACGGCTCAGACCTGAACAGGATTTATCTCATCGGTGCTGGTCCATTCACCGGATCGATCAAAATACCGGATAATACCATTGGAGAGTTGATATATCAGATCTATTTTGAAGATGTTTCCGGAAATTTGAACTCTTCCGGGAGCGTGAAAGTGAGAATTAACGATAATGACCTCCCCGTGATACTCGATAACTACTCCGATACCGAGGCCTATACTGGTGATGAGTTCACATTCTTAATTGTGGCAAGGGATAATTACGGTGTCCATACAGTGAACGTGGAGTTTGAAACACTCATATTCAACAAGACGATCCGTTTGGGGGGAGATGGTTCATATCATGGAACCCTCCATATACCGGAATGGGGGGTGGAAACTCTGGATTACAGGGTGATCGTTGAAGACCTAAATGGCAATACCATTATGGAAAGTTATTCCGTCGAGGTCCTTGATAATGACCCACCGGAACTACTATCTGTGAACTATTCGGGCCCCCTCAGGTCCAATTCGGATGTAACGGTTGACGTGAACATTGGGGATAACCTGGGACTTGGAATGATGGAGATCCTCTACACCTACGGGGACGTCGAAGGGGAGAAGATGCTCATCGAATCCGCCGTGCGCCAGTATTCTGCACGATTTCCGGTTGGGGAGTACACCGGACTGGTCAGCCTGAAGATAAGAGCTCTGGATTCATCGGGTAATGTTCTCGAAACCGATCTACCACCCCTTTTTGTGGCCGATGGGATCCCACCTACCATTGATCGGATCGAAGATGTTGAAGTGCTTGCCGGTGAGCTGTTCAATATCACCATCTCCGCTCAGGATAATATGGGGACGGTCTCCATCATATGGGAGGGACTTCCCTTTGCAGGGGATGGCTCATTCGTATCCGGATCTGTTGATGAACCCGGCATATACGAGGTCCTGGTGATCGTGACCGATCCCGATGGTAACGAGGTGAACGGCTCATTCCAGATCACGGTGGACCCGTCCCCCCTTGAAGACAGGGATGGCGATGGAATGGACGATCTCTGGGAGGAGAAGTATCAGCTGGACCCCGATGATCCCGAGGATGCAGGGGGAGACCTTGATGGGGACGGTGTGACCAATCTGGAGGAGTATATCCTCGGGTGGGACCCAACGGCCTCGGATGTGGGAGAAGGATCCACCGAAGGAGGTATCCCGGTTATCGTGGTGATCTTGCTTATATTGATCATACTGATCCTGATGGCCTTTGCACTATTCCTTTTCCTGAGGAAAGGCAGTGCCCCTGATACCGGGCCTGTGGAGGATGAGCCCTCCACATCCGGGGAGGTGGAGGAAATAAAAGGTCCGGAGGGAGGCTCCAACTCACCGGAACCGCCTGAACTGGAAGAGCTTGAGGAAGAGGCAGAACCACAGCTGCCAGCCTAACTTTGACATATGAATAAAGATGAGCGTCAAAGTGAGGCTTCTCCCAACATTGACCGTCTCGTATCCTATTTGATCTGTCAATGTTGGGATGCAGGTGGCCGAACAAGGTGGCAGCTGAGGTAGATCCTGACTATTTACTTCTCAGCTCCTTGATCAACGCATCCATCTCATCAATGGCGGGTTTGATCTTCTCAAGGATATCGTCCCTCATTTTGAGGGCCTCCTCTGCTGCTTTGGGAATGGTTGCTATCCTCTCCATCTCCGTTTTTATCCCCTCGACCAGGAGTTGGTTCTTCTTTTCCGCCATATCGATATCGTCTTTGAAGTTCTCCAGCGGGGCCCCATCCTCCACCATGAATATCTTGTAGGTTCTCAACTGCTCCAGGTCACTGTTCACACGGTCCTCAACGAGGTAGTCGATCTGGTCCTTGTAGTAGTTAAAGCTGCCCATGTCCTCGATCTCGTTGATCTTTGTCAGCTGGTAGAACTTCACCCCTTCACCCCTGAAGGACCTCCCCTTCTTGATGAAAACCTCCTCCTCTTCCTTCTCCTCCTCCTGTGCCCCGAAGGCCCCCTCCAAACCCCCCATCATGGCCCCGCCGAGTTCGCTCATCAATTTCTCCATGATCTCGCCGGTCTCCTCCATTACCGGGCCCAGCCGTTCCTCCAGCTGTCCCAGAAACGGGTCCAGAAGCTCTTCTGCTCCGGGGATCTCGCTTATTCGGTTCAGCTCCATATCGACCTCATCATCGGCGAGGAAGTTATCGTTCTGGAACTTGACGATCTCCATCTGCTTCTCTGCAGGTTCCAGAGTAAGGATATCCTGGAACCATGTACGTAGGATCTCCACGGCACCCGTGAGAAATCCCACCATGGTATCCACTATCTCCTGTTCGTGCTCCTTCACGTCCTCGATCGTCTGGATCGCCCGGAGCTTCTCAAGGGCCGCCTGCTTCGCTTTCTCAATCTCCTCCATGATATCACCACATCGAACATTGATGCGACCATTATTTAATGATTATTGAAAAATGGGGACCTATCAACACATGGGGTGTTTGAAATGAGAAACGATTTGGCAATTGGCACTTTTTGGACCGATGATGATAGGCAGGCCCGAGTCTATCAAGGATCCGAGGCATTCTGTATTGGGGCCCGATGATGAACTTTTATAAGGTTGAAAACTCTTCAATGCCCGAGAAGATGTGATCTGGAAAGGTGAAGAGATGGTTAAAAAAGTAGGGTTGGCACTTGGAGGCGGTTCGGCAAGGGGATTAGCCCACCTGGGAGTTATCGATGCGCTTGAGGGGCAGGGGGTCCAGATCGATGTGGTGGCAGGAACCTCGGTCGGCTCGGTAGTGGGGGCCCTTTATGCTGCAGGTGAATATGAAAAACTGAAGGAGTTCCTCCTGACGGTGGACTTCTGGAAGATGCTCTCATTCTTCGAGATAAACTTGCCCACACAGGGGCTCTTTGATGGCAGGAAGGTCTCCCAATTCTTCAGGGACCAGTTCAACGTCCCGGATATTGAGTTCCTCGGCAAACCGTTCGCAGCGGTCTGTTATGATTATCTCTCCTGTGAGAGGTTGGTCATTGATCGAGGAGATACCATTACCGCAATAAGGGCCTCTTCGTCTGTCCCCGGCCTCTTGACACCTGTGAAATACAAGGGGAGGTTGCTTGTCGACGGTGGGATGATAGATCCCGTTCCGGTGACCGCTGCTCGGGACCTCGGGGCGGACGTGGTGATCGCAGTGGACCTGAACCACTTTACCGTATCAAAGAAGGCGTACAGGAATAAGAAGGAAGATGCCCCCTCTGAAGACCCAAATGTCCACCCTCTTCTGGCCCTGCTGGAAAGGACAAGGAACCTGAAGAAGAGAAGGGACCTGAGCCCAGGGATCCTCAATATGATGATGGATTCCATCTATATCATGGAGAAAAGTCTGACCGATATCAACCTGAAGAACAGCCGGCCGGAGATAGTTATCAGGCCGGATCTGGGAAGTATCAAGTTCATGGAGTTCCACAGGGCGGAGGAGGGGATCGCCATCGGAAGATCGGCGACAGAGGATATGATGGATGATATCCTGAAAGCGGTGGGCCGATAGTGCCCGTTAAGGATACACTAAACGGCGGATGTTGACAAATGCCAGATGTCAAGATGTGGATTCTTGACAAATCGGAGTTAGCAAGATATATTTTTAATGCAACCTGCAGGATTACAAATGTTAATATGCTGATAGGACTCTCCAAATAATATGAAATTGACAAGAGAGCATCTGATCCTCCTCATTGTGAATCTGGTGATGCTCGCCTCTTTTTCAACATATTTCATCCTGTCGAAGAATTACGAGTTCATCATCTACGTCGGGGTGATCATCGCACTCCTTTCCTTGATATTCTACACCAAGGACCGTGTCCATTATCCGATACTCTGCCTCTGGGGCCTTACGCTCTGGGCGCTTATGCACATGGCCGGAGGAACGATCTATCTGGGCGGTACCAGGCTGTATGAGCTGATCCTGATCCCGATCTCCGATACATATGAGATATTCAAATATGACCAGTTCGTCCACATACTTGGATTCGGGATAGCAACCTACATTTTCTACGGGATATTGAGATCCATTCTTCGAAAGGACCTGCAGAAATGGACCGCTCTATCGATCATTG
Organism: Thermoplasmata archaeon; assembly: GCA_023145185.1. Taxonomy (GTDB): domain Archaea; phylum Thermoplasmatota; class Penumbrarchaeia; order Penumbrarchaeales; family Penumbrarchaeaceae; genus JAGLEG01. The sequence goes on along the minus strand of JAGLEG010000489.1, from coordinate 7,239 downwards.
TCGTTATGGTTGGTCTGGGCATAGGTGCTTTGAACGAGGTGATAGAGTTCTTCATCACGGTCATCGCGCCCAGCACCGGGGTTGGAGGTTATATCAACACATCACTCGATCTGGTGGCAGATCTGATCGGCGCGATCTGTGCATTGGTCATTATCAGGATCAATGAGAGAAGGAAGATATCCAATTCTTAGAAAAAGAGGTTAAAGAATGAGGGTCAGATCCAAATTAATTGTAACAACTGCCATTATCCTGTTGATCACGTTCTCATCGGTATATCTATTCGTCAACCACCGTGAGAAAAATCAGCCCAAAATCGAGGTATTTCCACCAGAACACCTCCCGGATATTATTTTAACAAGCGGATCGGAGATCATCCGATTCGTGCATGATAATCAGACAAATACCTACAACATGACAGGAACATATGCACTTCCAAATATCATCGGTATAGAGGGGATTGGAGACAACTTTATTGTAAACCATGACGAGGGATTGGTGTTACTGGATCAGAACCTGAGTATGATCAATGAGATTCAGATGAAGAGGCCCCTGGATATTGGCGTTTCCGGTGAATTCATCTACGCTTGTTCCAATAATTCTCTCTACGGCATCTCCTCGGACCTTCAGATAACAGATAGCATCCATCTGAACACTTCGGAGTGGGCGGGCGGGAAGGATGCTCATGATATTCTCATTCACAAAGGGTCAGCATACCTCCTTGACAACGTAATTGAACCTATCTATGTGTTTAAAGTGAACATTTCGGATCCCTATGATCTCTCCATGGACCTTGGGTTTGAGATCTCCTGGGTAAATCAACATCTTCGCTACCAGTGGATAGATCCTGATTCAGGTCAATGGTTCATATTACAACATTCATGTTCCCAGGCTGGAACCTATCAATATATTCGATGCTATTCATGCGAAGACGGTTCGTTGTTATGGGTCCAGGAAACGTTCTATGAGTTCTGGATCTATGATCGACCAGAAGAGGGGTTTTATATCAATGGGGTCACCGAGTCCTCCAGTGGTTGGATGTTAACTTCGAGTAACGATGACCATCATCTCAGGTCTTATGAAAATGGGCACACTCATGTAATAATAAAAAAGGAGCTTGACCTTAGATATGATCTCCCCGAACATGTATTCCCTCACAGTGGTATCGAGCAGAGGGGAAACCTGCTCTTTATTTCGATATATGATCAACTTGTAGTTGTTGATGTTGAAAAGGATCCTGTTATCGTTCTCTCTCAAACAATAAAAGAACCCATTGTAGATGTTTGCGTTATTGAATGATCCAAAAATGAGTGTTATTCTATTTAACCTCCTAAAGTTCGATCAAAACAATTCAGGAATTATGTAAAATCATAATATATGAAGCAACAGCATTCGGAATTGTATTGTTGTGTTCGAGGTAGTACCATGGGTAAATTGATATTGGTATCAAACAGGCTCCCCATGAATTTGAAAAAGGGAGAGAGTGGATATGAATTTACCCCGAGCATCGGAGGATTGGCAACGGCCCTGTCCTCTTTTCATGAGGATCACAACTCCATCTGGGTCGGCTGGCCGGGCATCACCGCCGAGGAGTGTTCCTCCGAGGATATCAGGAAGATCAGGAAAGGGTTAACGGAGAGAAGATGCCGTGGTGTATTCCTTTCATCCCAGGATATCGAGGATTACTATGAAGGCTTCTCGAACAAGACGATATGGCCCCTGTTCCATTACTTCATCAATCATGCCAGCATGGAGGAGAGCGACTGGATCGCATACAAGAAGGTCAACGAGAAGTTCGCCAGTGAGATACTGAAGGTGGCAAGGAAGGGAGACACCATCTGGATACATGATTATCATCTATTCCTCCTCCCACATATGCTGAGAGAGAGGATCCCGGAGCTGTCGATCGGCTTCTTTCTGCACATTCCGTTCCCATCTTCGGAGGTTTTCAGAACACTCCCCTGGAGGAATGAAATACTCAAGGGGATCATGGGGGCGGACCTTATCGGGTTCCACACGTACGATTATGTGATCCACTTCATAAGCAGCGTTAGAAGGCTTCTTGGTTACGAAAATTCCCTTGGATACATCCATGCGGGAGCAAGGACGGTCAAGGTCCGGGCCTTCCCGATCAGCATAGATTTCGATCACTACTCGAAAGCTCCCGCTTCCAAAGCGGTCCTCAAGGAGAAGCAGCAGATCCTGAAAATGGTTGAGAACAGAAAGATAATCATGTCCATTGACAGGATGGATTACACCAAGGGTATTCCCCAGCGTATCAGGGCCTATGGGCGTTTTCTGGAAAAATACCCGGAGTACCATGAGAAGGTCACCCTGATAAACGTGGCAAGTCCCTCCAGGATACATGTGGACACCTATCAGGACCTCAAGCTTGAGGTGGAGCAGCTTGTTGGCGAGGTTAACGGCAAGTTTACCCGATTGGGGTGGGTCCCCATCTGGTATATTTTTCAGAACATCCCCGAGAATCAACTCCTGGCGCTCTACAGCGTGTCGGATGTGGCGTTGATCACACCGCTCCGGGACGGTATGAACCTTACAGCAAAGGAATACATCGCATCCAAATCGGACCATTCCGGCGTTCTAATACTCTCCGAACTTGCCGGCGCCGCAAAGGAACTTGGAGAGTGCCTACATGTCAATCCGCATAATGTAGAGGATATCGCAGATGCGATCTTCAAGGCACTTGAGATGCCAGGGGAAAAACAGGTCCGCAGCAACAGGATCATGAGGGAGAGGATCCGGAAATATGATGTAGATAGATGGGCATCCGATTTCGTATCCGAGCTCAAGCGGATCAAGGAGATCCAGACGGTCAAGGGCTTCAGCAAGATGGATCAAACTGTTACCAAGAGCCTTCTCAAGGATTACAGATCAGGCAATTGTCGTTTGATACTTCTGGATTATGACGGAACCCTTATCAAGTTCAGTGGAACCCCTGATGAAGCCGTTCCCGATCCCGACCTCCTGTCCATCCTACAGACCCTGATCGAAAGGGAAGGTAACGAGCTCGTTATCGTCAGCGGTCGTGATAAGGATACCCTGGAGAGATGGTTTGGCGACATGGACCTGAACATCATAGCCGAACACGGCGTCTGGACCAAGCTCGGAAAGGGCCCATGGAGTATGATAGAACAGCTCGAGGACTCCTGGAAGGATAAGATCAGGCCCGTTCTGGAGTCATTTGTCATCAAGACCCCGGGAGCTTTCGTCGAGGAAAAGGGGCACTCCCTTGCGTGGCATTACAGAAAAGCGGACCAGAACCAGGCTCAGGCCCAGATCAGTGAGATGAAGGAGACGCTTCACAACATGATCTCCAATCTCAACGTGGGAATACTGAACGGCAACAAGGTGATAGAGATCAAGAACATAGGTGTAAACAAAGGAAGAGCGGTCAAAAAATGGACGGAGGGGAGGGATTGGGACTTTATCCTTGCAGTGGGGGATGATTGGACGGACGAGGATATGTTCGAGGTCCTTCCGGAGAAGGGTTATTCCATAAGAGTAGGTTACACCGATTCAAAGGCCAGGTTCAATCTCAGGAACGTGGATGAGGTCAGGGACCTGATCCAGAAGATAGCAGAGGTGAAAGATGCCGGATGACCTCACATTGTTGATACTTAAATGAAAAACTTTTAATCTTACACCATAATCACCACGCCTATTGGGCGGGTAAGAAATGATCGATATCGAGCAGTACAGGAAAGTGGTGGGCGATAAGCAGATCAATGATCTGATCGAAAAGGCGAAGGCGCACGAGGGAAAGAGATACCTGATGGTGAACACCACATCGGACGGGGGCGGTGTCGCTGAGATGCTGAACTCCATGGTGCCCATCCTGAACCACCTAGGTGTTGCGCTTGAATGGAAGATACTTCACGGTTTCCACGAGTTCTTCGAGGTGACAAAGAGCTTCCATAATGCTCTGCAGGGCAGTGATATTGACCTGACCGACGAGGTCAAGAAGCTTTACCTGGATACAAATCAGGAGTTTGCATCTTACAACAAGTTCGATCATGATGTGATAGTCATCCACGACCCGCAACCCCTCCCGTTGATCGCTTTCTTCGAAAAGAAGCAGCCATGGATCTGGAGGCTTCATATAGATATAACCAACCCCAACAAGGGCCTGTGGGACTTCGTGAAACAGTATATTCAGATGTACGACAGGATGATAATCTCGAACACAGCCTACAGAAAGGATGACCTTGCCATGGATGATATCATCATCTACCCGGCGATAGACCCGCTGACCGAGAAGAACAGAGAGCTCAGCAGAGAGAATATCGAGGAGGAGATGTCCAAGCATAAGATCCCTCTGGATAAACCTATTATCTCACAGGTCTCAAGGTTCGATATCTGGAAGGACCCCGAAGGCGTCATCGAGGTCTTCAGGAAAGTAAGGGAGACCTCCGACTGCCGACTGGTGATGTGCGGGAGCATGGCGTCAGACGATCCGGAGGGGGGTGAGATATTCAAGCGTGTCGAGGAAAAGGCCCGGGACCTTACGGAGTCGGGCGATGTCATCTTCGTTATCAATGCAGAGGAAGTATTCGTGAACGCACTGCAGTCAGTATCCGAGGTAGTTATACAGAAATCCATCAGGGAAGGATTCGGCCTCACGGTTTCTGAAGCTTTGTGGAAGGGGACCCCGGTGGTAACATCGAAGGTTGGAGGGATCCCACTTCAGGTCAAAGATGGAGTAAACGGGTTCCTATGCGAACCTACCGATAACGACGCTTTCGCGGAGAGGATAGTATCACTTCTCAATGACAGGGACCTCCGGGAACGCATGGGGCAGAAAGGTAAGGAGCACGTCAGGGAAAATTTCCTGATCACAAGGCTGATGTCGGACTATTTGGATCTATTCTCCAGCATACTTCAGGATCAGACCCCCACCTGATGAAAAAGGGACTGAAAATGGGAGGATCTCCTCCGGATGCTTTCAAGAGGGATCATTCTGGAGTCGATGGAAAATGGACTTTCAAATGAATGTATAACTACCATGAATGTCATAAACACCGATAATATCGGTCTTTGTGACACACATGGAAGCCTCAATGATCACCAGGAAACTATTGCTTGAAGGCAAGAAGATCGCCACAAGAGACGAGATAATGGATATTGCCCGTAAGATCGGGAAGAATGAAAAAAGGAGTCTCAATTATCTATTGGAAGAGGGATATGTTGTAAGGATATTGCGTGGCTTCTTTTATATCCGAAGCATCGAGGAACGATCTCGAAATACACAGACCCCATCCATTTATCAATTGGTGGCCATGGCCCTGAAAAAAAAAGAAGTAGGTAGATGGTACTTTGCTCTGGAAACATCTCTAAAACTGAATCTCATGACCCATGAGTATTATCTGACAAACTACGTTATCACTGATTCATACAGGACAACCAAGGTAATTAGAATAATCAATCACGATTTTCTTTTCATCAAACGTGCCAATGAGAACTTCGATCATGGTTTGATCAAAAAAGATGGTATCAGATATTCGGATAAAACAAAAACAATGTTGGACCTGGCCTATCGAAGTTACCTTTCAACTGGAAGCTTCAAAGGGAGCAAAGAGATCATCCATGATCTTGATCGGTTCATTCATGTAAAAAGGACAATTGAATATCTCTCCGACTATCCAAAAACTTTCAGAGAGACCATGGAGAATTTGATATGAGGCCTCGGCTTTCAAATGAGATCTTCATAAAATTATATAATCAGATCATGGAGATACAGCCTAACTTTGATATATGAGTAAAGATGAGTGTCAAAGTGAGGCCTCTCCCAAAATTGACAGGTTCAGCCTAACTTTGACATATGAGTACATGTGAGTGTTAAAGTTAGGCTTCTCCCAACATTGACCGGCTAATATCATATTCGATCTGTCAATGTTGGGATTCAGATCATATTAGATCTGTCAAAGTTGGGATACAGAAAGAAATAAAACCACAGTAAATTATCCTTCGATCATAAATGATGAAAAAGTTCATTTGCGTTCTATTCCCTTTCAGGCAGGTCATATAATACTATCTCTAAGGAGCTCTCAAAATGTTGGATATCATAGCATCCGTCGATATCGGTGCAACGAAGATAACTGCCTCCCTTTGCAACAGGGACGGCATCATCATCCGGATCTATCAGCGCACCAGGCTTACAGGTGATGAGGGATCGATCCCTGATCAGGTAAAGGAATTGGTGGACACATGTTTCGTTAAAGCGAGACTGGAAAAAGATAAGCTGATAGCAGTTGGTATCAGCACTGCGGGCCCCTTCCAGAGGATGGATGGAAAGCTCCATCTTGTTTCACCGAACATATGCGGTGGGATGACGCCGGAGAGAGGAGTGCTCCCCAATAGCTGGAGATCAGTGCCTATTGAGAAGGAATTGAGCAAGCATTTCAAGAACCTTGTTATCCAGAACGATGCAGTTTCGGGGGTCATGGCCGAGAGGACCTTCGGAGCAGGGAAAGGATATGAGAACCTGTTGTATGTGACCTGGAGCACCGGCATCGGGACCGGAGCATTCGTAGACGGCAAGCTGATAAGGGGTAAGAACGGAAATGCCCCTCATGGCGGCCATGTATTTCTCGGAGATACAGGCCCAGTTTGCGGTTGCGGGAACACGTGCGATCTTGAAGCCGTGGCATCTGGTACCGCAATAGCATTGCAATACGGAGGGGGAGCAACAACTGCAGAGGTGTTCGAAGCATATTCCAGGGGGGATGCGAAAGCGAAGAAGGTCATCCAGGAAGCTGCGACCTACTTCGCAAGAGGGCTGGCATCCATCAACAGTGTTCTCGACACCAAGATGATAGTTATTGGTGGAAGCGTTTTCCTGAACAACAGGGATCTGCTTCTTCCTTTGGTAAAGGAGGAGTTCTACAGGTCGTTCCCGGCACTCTCCAGGGACGTTCTATTCGCCACTTCGGAACTTGGGGAATACCTTGGCGATATCGCTGCGATCTCACTTGTGATACCCGAGGATTGGATAAAAGAGTGGAGAACAACCAAACCATGGGAGAGGGCCCCGGATACCATCTACCTTGACGGTTGAAATATAGAGTTGATTTGGCTTATTTATAATGGAATTCAATAGAATGAAGCGCGGGGAAGGGGATCTTTGATGAAGAATGAGATCTACAATATGCCTTTATCAAAGGTCCAGGTGAAAAACGGTCTTAATCATTGAGTGAACATTTTTCACCGTATGTAATCTATATC
>JAGLEG010000488.1 GCA_023145185.1 Thermoplasmata archaeon | reverse complement strand
AAGTGCGCTTACCCTGATCTCGTAGTCACCATCCGGGGTGTCGTACTCGCCCGACGTCTTGATCGCTGTCTTCCACTCCACAGAGCTGGCCGCACCCTTGCCCGCTGCCAGGCTGGCCCAGCTTCCTCCAACGGGCCTGTACTCGACGTCGACCTTGATGTGCGATGCTGCCGCATCCGGGTCCACAACGCTCCACGAGATCTCCTCGGCTCCCTCCAGGACGGCTCCGTCGGAGGGGTTGCCGATGGTGATCACCGGTATCTCGCCGTCGATGTCGAACACCCGCTGGGTCTTGAGGTCCTGGCCGATCCAACCCAGATAGGCCTTGTTGTTGGTGCCGTGCCTTCTCGGATACGCATCCTGGACCAGGGCGATCTGCGCATCGACAAGGGCGTTGTCGAAGGAGGCGCCCTCCACCGTTATGGTGAAGTTGACCCACGCCTTGGTGGAGCTGTGCCCACCGAAGGCTTCGATACTGATGGGGGAAGCAGATGCGCCCCTTGTTGAGATGTCGCCCTTGAGCCTTGAATCGATGGCGGAGTTGTTGGGGCTTGTGGATCCACCCACATAAGGTACCATCCCGTCGATGACATATCTTGGGATCCCGCCGCCGAGGTTGTAGTAGCTCCTCCTCGACGTTGCCGAACTAAGGGGAGTTCCGGTCCCGTAGGTCCCGCCGCCGCTGTGCCACTCGATGCCGATGTACTTGTCCGGGAAATAATTGTCATCCATGTCCAACCTGTTCATCGCACCGACAACGGCGGTGCAGTAGCCACACCAGGTGGCGGTGAAGTCCTCTATCATGACCCTCTGCTGGGTTCCCGTGTCCACATCGGTCCCGTTCACGGGAACGAAGGCCGCCTGATAGATGTCGGCACAGCTCACCTGAGCTCCGGCCGGATCGTTGTTCTCCCTGACGAGCGTTTTGTGCTTGTCCTGGATCATCACCACGATGGCGATATCGTCCCATGTGTTGTTATCCAGGTCGTTGGCCGCATAATTGGGATCTGAATCGGTGTAGAACGTCGGCTTGTTGAACGAGATGTTGTACGTCTCGGACATGCCGTACAGGCCCCTTGTCGGCCCCCTTGACGACGCTTCGGCCGATGGAACCTGGCCAGCGAAACCAATGATGGCCAATGTGCCGACCACCATTAACAGTACCATAAAAATTGAGATCAACCTTTCGGGTCCTTTCATGAATTGCCCTCCTATCTAGTATACTACTCCAATAGAGCTGACGCTCAAGAGGTGGCGGGATATATAATGATTTTGTGTTTTGGCGCACGGTAGAAGTGAGTAATGGATATATAGAACCGGGTTATCGCACCATCAATGGATCATTTTCGCATCGTTGGACGGTGGCCGATCGAGGGAGGTTCCAGCTTCACCATCAAGTTATTATATCCGCGTCTTTTTCCCCATTTATCCCCCATCGTTCAGGCCAGGGTTGTGTGAGAAAATGCAGGACAAGGATTTCGAGAAACTGGGTTTCAAGTGCGGATTGGAGATCCATCAGCAGCTTCAGACCGACAGGAAGCTGTTTTGCAGGTGTCCGCCGGTCTACCGTAACGACCCACCCCACTATACGATCATCCGGCACATGAGGCCGACCCTTTCCGAGATGGGGACCTACGATGGCACTGCCCTCATGGAGTTCAAGACGAAGAAGAACGTCACGTACGAATTTTACGGCGATACGAACTGTTCCTATGAGATCGACGACACTCCCCCCTTCGAGATGGATGAGAAGGCCCTTGAGATCTCCCTGATCATCGCCAGGTCGATGGGCTGCCACCAGGTGGACGAGGTCCACGTATCAAGGAAACAGTACCTGGACGGCACAATACCCACGGGTTTTCAGAGGACGGCGATCATCTCCCTCAAGGGGAAGGTTCCATGGAAGAAGGGGAAGGATATCAACATCAGACAGATATCCATTGAGGAAGATGCCTGCAGGGAGATAAAGGACGAGGGCCATGAGGTGACGTTCAGGACCGACCGCCTCTCCATCCCTCTGGTGGAAGTGGTGACCGAGCCGGATGCAAAGAACCCAACCGAGGCCGGCGAGATGGCCAAGAGGTTGGGTTGGCTCATGAGGTCGACCTCCCAGGTCAGAAGGGGAAGTGGGGCCACGAGGCAGGACGTGAACGTATCGGTGGAGGGGGGCCAGAGGGTCGAGATCAAGGGGGTGCCATCCCTGAAGATGATCCCCACCATCACGGCGGGAGAGGGTATCAGACAGCACAACCTGCTCAAGATCAAGGGGGAGCTCGAGAAGCGGGGCCTCTCACCCGACAGCATGGAAGTGGAGGATTTCAAAACGATGGTCCACCTGGACGTCACCTCCATATTTGCAGGCAGGAAGGTGGACATGTTCTCCAACTGGTTCGAGGGAAAGGTGAAGAAGAGGTCCGGGCACAAGGTATATGCCGTTCTCATCCCCGGTTTCAAGGGATTGATCTCCCACACCACACACTACGATCAGAAGTTCATAGACGAGCTGTCGGGAAGGGTAAGGGTCATCGCCTGCGTGGACCGCCTCCCGAACCTGTTCTCATCGGATGATGAGCCAGCCCGTGGCATATCAAAGGAGGATCTCAAGGCGGTGGGCAAGGAGCTGGGGGCGAAGAAGGACGACGCATTTATTCTCGTCTGGGGGCCGAAGGAGGATATGGAGACCGCCTGCCAGGAGATATACCTCAGGGCAAGGGAGGCGTTTCAAGGCGTCCCCAACGAGACAAGGCAGCGCATATCCGATCACACTACATCGTTCGAGAGGATCCTGCCGGGCCCGGATCGCATGTATCCGGACACGGACCGACCTCCCATCGTGATCACACCCGAGCTGATGGAGCGTGTGGATGCCCAGCTTCCGCAGCCCTGGTGGGAGATGTGGGAGGAGATGAGGAAAGCATCCATCCCCGACCACGTCATGGCCAAGCTGGTGGTGTCGCAGGAGCTTTCGATATACAAACAGGCCGTTGCCGGGGGGGCGGACCCGAGGCTGGTCGCCTTCACCCTGGTGGAGGCCTTTCGCCATCTCTCCAGAAAAGGAGTGAACGTGAAGGCCATACCTGGACAGAGCCTGGTCTTTCTGTTCAATGAGGTCTCCAGGGGAGTGATATTCAAGGATGCCGTTAAAAGGGTCCTTGAGCTGATGGGCAGGGAATCCCTGGACCCCGTGAGGGCCATCGAGAAACTCCATATACGCCCTATCACGGAGAAGAGGGCGGAGAAGAGCATCCGGGGGATCGCCAGGAAGAACCCCGACCTTTTGGAGATGTTCAAGGAAGGACGTGAAGGTCCCCTGATGGGCGCTGTCATGAAGACCCTCAACGGATATTTCAGCGGAAGCAGGGCCTACGACATAGTGAAGTCCCTGTGACTACCGTGAACTTATCACAGTTCCAAACGTGGAGGGTCGGGCCACTACATTATGGATCCTCATGAACCCACTCCGGGGAATACTTTATAATCATGAATGGGCCTTTTCTCCTCAGTGGTGGATATGCCAGGGGACGAAAGTATCGCAAAGCTGTTCTCCTCCTCTCTCGAGGAGATCTTCGGCGGCGGAGACCTGTTGGTCGAGGTAGCGAGGGAGATGATCAAGGAGGAGATCAAGGATAAGGTGAGGGCCTCCCTTGAGGAGAACCCGGAGCTGAAGCGGGAGTTCAAGGATGCGGTGGCGCTCTATTACGAATCGAAGATCCGACAGACCCTTGCCGCTGCACGCATCGCCAAGGCCAGCGCAAGACTTGGATTGAAGATCGCACCCAGGGACCTTCAAGATGAGGTCCAGAAAGAGGTTGAAAAGGAGATCGCCAGGATCATCGACGATACGTTATGATCGGGATCGTAGGCGTTCACACCGTGCAAATGAAGGAAATATATGTATATCTTCCCGGATGTTGTATCCCGAGAGGAGGTTACCGACCATGAAGGCAGTTGTGCTTGCGGCCGGGGAGGGAAAGCGCCTCCGGCCCCTGACGAAGAACATGAGCAAGGGCATGATATCAGCAGCGAACAGGCCGATCCTTGGCTACGTCATCGATGCCCTCGCATCGAACGACGTCAAGGACATCATAGTTGTTGTTGGCCATCAGAAAGAGAAGGTGATGAACTATCTGGGCGATGGGAAGGGGCTGGGCGTTAATATCACATACGTGGAACAGAAGTTCCAGCTAGGCACCGCCCACGCTCTATTCCAGGCCCGGGAGAAGGTCAAAGGAAGGTTCCTTCTCGTTCCGGGGGACAGCCTGCTGGACCCCAAGGCGATCGGCGACCTGCTCTCCATTGACACAAAGCACTGGGGTATGCTCCTTTCACAGGCATCCACCAATACGAAATATGGGATGGTCACCGTGAAAGGGGACACCCTGGTAGACATCAAGGAGAAGCCCAAGCTCACGGAGGACCTGGTCAGCAGTGGTGCGCCCTCGATTCTCGCCCTGGCCCTGTGGGACTACAGGGACCCCAACCTCACCGGGCTGATCAATACGGGCACATATCTTCTCGACGACACCATATTCCCCCTGATAGAATCCAAGGGGGCGGGGGAGCGGACGACCCTCACCTCCTGCCTGGTGGACCGGATGAAGGCGGTGAAGGTGAGAATAACCCAGAGCTGGCTGGATGCGGTGTATCCATGGGATCTTCTCGCCCTCAATGAGCACGCATTGGGATCTGTGGCCAGGTCCACGGACGGGACGATGGAGGAGGGCGTGGTGATAACCGGCAGGGTGAGGCTTGGAAAGAACGTCAAGATCAGGGCAAATACCGTGATCCAGGGTCCGGTGGTCATCGGGGACAACACCGAGATCGGCCCGGGCGCATATATCGCACCGAACACATCTATCGGCCAGAACTGCATCATCCAACCTTTCACGGTGATAAGGAATTCCCTCATCATGGATGACGTGACCATGGGGGCCCACTCGTCCATTACCAACTCGGTAATAGGCCAGGGAGCGGAGATCGGCGAGTTCTTCAGCGTGGAGATCGGTGAATACACGATCAAGCTGGAGAGCTTCATCGCGAAGAAGACGCTGGGGGCCATAGTGGGCTCGGACTGCAGGATCTCACACCACGTCAACCTGGGGCAGGGAGTGATCCTGGGCGCTGACTGCAAGATCAGTGCAATGAGGAACATCAGGGAGAACCTGATGAACGGCTCGAACGCGGTGTAAGGAGGAGAAAATATGTGCGGGATCGTTGGATACATTGGGGACCAGGAGGCATCGACCGTACTTCTGATGGCCTTGAAGAAGCTCGAGTATCGGGGGTACGATTCATCGGGCCTGGCGGTGGTGGGCGAAGGGTCGGGCCTGAAGGTAACAAGGGCCCTGGGCTACATCTCCAATCTCAAGGGCATGATCGAGCCCACCGGCGCAACGATCGGCATATCCCACACGAGATGGGCCACCCATGGAGTTCCCAGCGAGGAGAACGCCCATCCGCATATGGACGGCAGCTCATCTATTGCGGTGGTCCACAACGGCATTATAGACAATCACCTCGCCCTCAGGGAGGAGCTGACCAAAAAAGGCCACACCTTTTCTTCCCAGACGGATTCAGAGGTAGTGCCCCATCTCATCCAGGAGGAGTATGAGGGCAACGGAGGAAACCTGCTGGAAGCCGTCAGGAGCGGTGTTGGGAGGCTCAAGGGGTCCTACTCTATCGTGGTGGTGCATCGGGACCACCCCGAT
>JAGLEG010000487.1 GCA_023145185.1 Thermoplasmata archaeon | reverse complement strand
TCAGGATCTTATGAAGGAGCTTTCCGAATCCGAGAAGAAGCTCAAATCCCTCTACGACAAGAGGGACTATTTCAACGATGAGGCCAAGGTCCACAGGGAGATGAGAGATGACCTTCACAAGAAACGGCGCGCCATCCTTGATGAGATATCCGTATACAGGGAGAAGAAGGACGAGATCGCCCAGAAGCTGAAGGCTGCAAAGGAGCGAAGGAACGCCTACAACGAAAAGGCGAGACTCCTTCGAGGGGATAGAAAACCACGCTCGGAAGGGGACCCCGAACCTTTTGAGAACGCCTACACCCTTGATATAGAGCTCAAGAAATTGGAGAATCAGTACGAGGTCCATCCCACAGATAACCTCCAGAAGGAGAGGGCGCTGGTCAAGAGGATCGATGAGATCCGCAGAAAGCTTCTTGAAGTACGGGGCAAGGAAGAGAAGGACCAGATGGCCAGGGTGGAAGGGGAGACCGTTGAGGATGAGATCACGGAATACAGGTCCCTTGCCGACCAGGAACATCTGAAGGTCCAGAAGTTCTACGAGGAGATGATGGCGATAGATGATAAGTTGAAGGAGTACTATCCGACCATAAATCACCTTAGATCCGAATCTGACAAGAAGCATGAGGAGTACCTCAAGATCCGCAAGCATGCCGACTCATACCATCAGCGGGCGACGGAGCTCAGGGAGAAGGTCCTGCAGATGAGGAACGAGAGGGATAAACTGAGGAATGAGGCCAGGGACCTGATCAACGATCAGAACAGAAGTGTGAGCGACGCACTGGACGATGAGGGTGCCCTGGATGACGCCGCAGGTAAGGCTGTCGAGCTACTACTTAAACATGGAAAGATCGACCTTTGAGGGAAAAGATCGTATTTTTACCCTTAAAGTAAACAGGAACAGCAAAAGGTATAAGTAACGCCAGATACAAAAATAACAGTAGGGTTCATTTCAAGGGGATACAGGGATGCTGATAGACGGAACTTCATTGAAAACAGAGGAGTATGATATCTTATGACCATCAGATTCGGGCCGGCAGGAATACCACTGTCCTGCAAGGGCAGGACCCTCAAGGACGGTATAGAGGACATCCACGCTCTTCAGCTGGACGCAATGGAGGTACAGCTCCTGAGGCCCATGAGGGAGATCCCCGAAGAGCTCTCCCTTGTCAAGGAACTTGGGGAGGAGCTCGATGTGGCATTGATGGTCCACGCCCCGTACTATATGGATTTTCTGGGCGAGGAAGATTACGTTCAGAGGTCGCTAGATAACGTCCTCTGGAGCGCGAAGATCGCCCAGGAGCTGGGGGCGACCATCGTCGTGACCCACATAGGAATGTATCACGACCACGACCCGAAGGAGGCCCTGGAGCTGGTGGTGAAACACATCAGGAAGATCCGGGACAAGTTGAAGAAATCCGATCTCGACGTGCAGATCGGCATCGAGACCTCCGGAAGGCAGAAGGTGTTCGGCTCACTGGAGGAGATCCTCCAGGTCGTGAAACGGGTGAAGAACACGATCCCCGTTCTGAGCGTGGGCAACCTCCATTCAAGGGATGGAGGGGTTCTCAGGGAGATGGATGACTTCGAGGACATGTTCAACATGGTCAGGGAGGTCACGGGCTCCGATAAGTTCTACATCCACTTCTCGGGCGTGGAACACAGTGAGGGCGACAAGATCATGTCAACCCCGATCAAGAAGGGGGACCTGAGGTTCGACCCACTTGCGGAGAGCATGCTCAATCACGATGATTGGGATTTCACCATAATCTCGGAATCACCGCTCATGGAACACGATGCGGTATACATGAAGCTGATCCTCGATCGTATCCTTCAGAGGAAACTGCAAAAAGAGGAGAGGCTCAAGGCCAACGAGTGAAAGGTTTATACCTGAAAAGGCCCTTGGAAAAACAAAAGTTATTAACATCCAAGCCCATATGTATCATGAGGCTGTACCAATATTCGGACCGAGGAGGAAAAACATGGCAAAGAAGAAGAACGTTCTGATCATCATCGGGATCGTGGTTGTTGGCCTCATACTACTTACCTCTCTCGTATCCTACTCGGATGAGATCTCCGCCCTCTTCGCGGAGAAGGAGAAACCGGAGCAGCAGAACAATACTCAACCTTCTACCGGCAAGCCGCCGGTCGCGTCCCTCATGGTCTCCCGTACGCGAGTGGAGGTGGGCATCGCTGTTCTCTTCGATGCAAATGAGTCATATGACCCCGATTATGTTGAGGATGGAACGGATTACAAGGGGATCGTATCCTACATCTGGGACTACAGCATCCCGGATATGGACCCGGAGTTCGGCAATACCACTCAGAGACAGCAGTCGTTTCCCGAAACGGGAGATTATACTGTCACCCTCACCGTTGTGGATGAATCGGAGATGACCGACTCCATATCCGTTGTCATCACCGTTGTTAACCAGGGGACCACTGTATCCCTGGGATCCACGGTGATGATAGGTGAACCGATCTACGAACCTATCGGTGTGATAGGCAACTCCACCGAGGTGAACTGGACCGTGAAGAAGGACGCGACCCAGATGAACCTCACCATAGCCATAAACGGTTACGACTTCAGGAATCAGCATCCCAGTACCGTTGAGATCCTCCTCTACAATCCGTATGAGAAGCTTCTTAACAACGCCACCATATCCCTGATAGGCGGCCAGACCGTCGAGTGGAGCTTCGGCCCCGGAGAGATCGATGTGGTTGGTGACTACTACCTCTACATCCAGTGCATGGAAGGCGCGGCCATGGTCAGTTTGGATGGTTACGTGAACTACCTGTAGGTCTAAGGGGACAGCTTTCAGATGTCCGGATGGAGCAGGAATCTTGGAGTTACCTCACTTTTGGCCTTCACCATCTACCTCAGCTTCGGACTGATAATACCATTTTTTCCTCTCTACGTCGAACAGCTCGGCGGTGGGGGGCTGGAGGTGGGCATCCTATTCGCCTCCTTCATGTTCACCAGGGCATTCCTTGCCAGGCCCTTCGGCAAGCTCTCGGACAGGATCGGCAGGAAGAGGGTCATAATATCCGGCATGTTCCTCTATGCACTGCTTGCATATCTCTACACCTTACCCGATAGCTGGATGGGATTGTTCGTCGTGAGGATGATGCAGGGCACCGCCTCTGCAATGGTCTGGCCCGTGGGTGAGGCTCTCGTGGTCGATTCCGTGCCCGCTTCCAAAAGGGGGAGGTCGATATCCACCTACATGCTGGTCTCCCAGCTTGGTTTCGTTGCAGGGCCCCTGATCGGTGGGGGCCTCCTGTTCTGGACCCAGGACGTGCTCGGCATGAGCGAGCTTCAGTCGTACAGGGTCCCATTCTACTTCACATCGGCTTTTTCCCTCATCGCTGCAGTGGTCGGATTGATATTCCTCCGCGACGTCCTGGTCAGGAAGAAGGAGGAGGTTCGGAAGAGGGATGAGGAGAGGGCCATCAGGTCGATCAGGCCGATCACCAGAAGGTCGCTCAACGTCCTGTATGTGAACTCGCTCATGAACGGCCTCTCGTTCTCCCTTGCCTCCGTGGTCATGGTGTTCTACATGAAGGAGAACTTTGGAATGAACGCCAGGGACTACTCGCTCCTGTTCGGCCTGAGCCAGGCGGTGGGCCTCTCCGTGGTATTTCCGGTGGGAGTCCTTGCCGACAGATATCTCAGAAAGCCGTTCATCGTCGGGGGTTCCCTTGTTTCAAGGGTCCTGATCGTCCTGCTGTCACTTTCTTCATTGATACCCTTCGGAAACTGGGTTGCAATGGTATCGTTCACTCTCAAGGAGATGGGGATGCAATCCTCCATCGCCACGACCAGAACGCTCCAGGCCGACCTGGTCCCCAGGGCGATAAGGGGTAAGCTTATCGGGACCATCCAATCGTTCTCCAACATTGGGGCGACCGTCGGGCCGATCATCGGAGGTCTCGTCTGGGACTTTGGAAAGGGGAGGGACTTTGATTGGGGGTGGTTCATGATACCTGGTGATTCCCTGCCTTTCCTGATATCAGCTTTCCTTGGG
>JAGLEG010000486.1 GCA_023145185.1 Thermoplasmata archaeon | reverse complement strand
GGACGAGCTCAGAGCCCGGGGATCCAATGCGCTGGAGCTCACCATCCCCTCCGAGGATGATGATGTGGAAAAGCCACGCAAGAGGAAGGCCTCAACCAGAAAGGCCGTGGCCAGGAAGAGGACCAAAACCGGCCGTAGAAAAGTTAAGGCCCCCGATGAGATCAAGACATTCACCGAAGGCGACCTCGAGGAGTACAGCGAGGATGACCTGGAGGAGATCGAAGAGGTGGAGGAGCTGGAGGAGTTCGAGGAGTGATCGATCCAGGGCACGGTTCCATTTAAATAATGGGTCCCTCATCCACGCCTGATGCGCCGTACCGGACGGGGTAAGAAGCACCCTCTCCTGCTCTCCGTGGCAGGGGAGAGGATACAAAGGCTTTACGAGCTGTCCTTTGACAGTCTCAGGTCAGGTGACCTGGAGAGGGCCAGGAGATACACCTTGATGGCCAGGAGGATCTCCATGAGGACCACAAGGGGAATTCCCACGCATCTGAAAAGGTCCACATGCAAGGGATGCATGTCCCCGTTGATACCAGGCTTGAACGCCAGGGTCCGCATTCACGATGGGCGTAGTATCGTAACCTGTCTTGACTGTGGAGAGGTGCGCAGATTTCCGTTCAAACCCCGAAGGTCCATGGAGGGATCAAATGGAGAGAAGTGAGCTGATAAAAAAAGGGCACTCGATCAAACCCACGGTCATCGTCGGAAAGGCGGGACTTACGGAGAACATGGAGTTGGAGATAAGAGCACAGCTTGAGAGCCGCGAGCTCATCAAGGTGAAGATGCTTGGATCAATGGGCCCCTCATCCACCTGGAAGAAGGATATCGAGTCCCTATCTCAAAGGATCAAGGCGACCGTGGTGGAGATCAAGGGCGGAACGATCCTTCTCTTCAAGAGGAGTTCAAAAAAGAAAAAATAGCTTAAATTACCGGGCCTACTCCTCTTCCCATTCGAGCTCCTCCTCGATATCCTTTGCCAGGTCCCCCCACAGGTCCTCCTCCTGGTCCCACTCCACCTCCTCCTCCGGCCTGGGACGCTTTGTACCTCCCCTTGAGACGACCACCTTTGCAGGTCGAAGGAGCGTATCTCCCAGCATATATCCTGCCGATTCTACTTCTATGACCGTGTTCTCGAAAGCCCTTTCCTCCACCATCGTCTTCAGGGCCTCATGGACCTTCGGGTCGAAGGGCTTTCCCAGCGGATCGATCCTCTTGACGTCGTTATTCTTCAGTGTGTGAAGAAGGGACTTGAGGATCACGTTCATCCCGCTGATGAGGGAGGACATCTCTCTGTTATCACCTAGCTTCTGGGCTTCGACGATCCCACGCTCCATGTTGTCCACGGTATCTATGATACCCATGATCAGGTCCTTCATACCGTTCTTGACCCTCATCTCCACGTCGCTGCTCTGCCGCCTCTTGAGGTTATCGTAATCCTTCTGGGACCGTTCCAACTTCTTCTTGTAGGCGATGGCAAGGGAGGTCTTCTTGTCCAACTCCTCCATCAGGGACTGGGCCTCCTCCGTGAGGGAGATCAGGCGGTAGTTGAGCTCCTTGACCTCCTCCTCGAGGTCCCGATCGAGCTCCAACTCATCTTTCGGGTGCTCCACTGCGAGCAGGTCCCTCATCAGATTGACAACGCTCCTCTCCGCCTCACCTGTGATCGGACTGATCACCCCTTCCCGTACGCACCTGGGGCATTTTGAAACAACGTTGGCAAGAGATCTGGTACCTCCCTGTTCAAGGGGGAGGAGAAAGGTGACTGTAAGCTCGTGACGCCCTATGGTGTCTCCGCAGAAACGGCATGAATACTCATCCCGTATCCATATGTCGTCCTTCATCTCCTGGGTCAGTTTATCCGGATCCATAAGATACCCCACTGGGTATTTTCCCGCGATGGGTTATGATACTGATCGTTTATAAAAATAAAGATTAAAAGGAGGTCCCTCCGGACCCCCTTTTCATTTTTTTACTGATTGTTCGACTGGAACTCTTCCATGAACTCGGCAAGGGCCTTGACGCCTTCCATCGTCATGGCGTTGTAGATCGAGGCCCTCATGCCGCCGACGGACCTGTGGCCCTTGAGGCCGATAAGCCCCTTTGCGGTCCCCTCCTGGAAACATTGCGCCTCCAGCTCGGGTGTGGCCAGGTTGAAGGTAACGTTCATCAGGGACCTGGAATCCGCCCTGGCGTGCCCCTTGTAGAACCCTCCGGAGCCGTCGATAAGATCGTAGAGTATCTTCGACTTCTCCCTGTTGTGTTTCTCCATGGCGGGAACGCCTCCCATCTCCTTAAGGTAGTCCAAAGAAAGCTTGCACATGTAGATGGGAAATAC
Source organism: Thermoplasmata archaeon (assembly GCA_023145185.1). Taxonomy (GTDB): domain Archaea; phylum Thermoplasmatota; class Penumbrarchaeia; order Penumbrarchaeales; family Penumbrarchaeaceae; genus JAGLEG01. The sequence goes on along the minus strand of JAGLEG010000486.1, from coordinate 1,488 downwards.
AGGCCCCGTGTTGAAGAGAGAGTTCTTGTCGGAGTGGGTCTTCCACTTCTGCATGGAAGGGGTCTTATCCGGCACCCTGCCCAACAGGTCCTCCCTCACTATCACCAGTGTGACACCGGCCGGGCCGAGGTTCTTCTGTGCGCCTGCATAGATCACTCCGAACCTGTTGAGGTCCATCACCTTATCGAATATATTGGAGGACATATCGCAGACCAGGGGTACATCCGATGGGACCTTGGGAGTGTAGTGCATCTCGGTCCCGTAGATGGTGTTGTTCCCCGTTATGTGCGCGAATGCGATATCATCGTCGAACTGGACGCCCTGGGGGACATAGGAGAAGGTATCTTCCTCTGATGAGGCTATGACCTCGACGTCAGAGTAGAAGCCGCCCTCCTTGATCGCCTTCTTTGACCAGACGCCGGTGTTCACGTATTGAGCCTTCTTCCCCGGGAGCTGAAGGTTCAAAGGGACCATGTAGAACTGGGTCGATGCTCCTCCCTGAAGCCACATTACCTTGTATTCGTCCTTGAGCCCCATAAGCTCCTTAACAAGCGCGGTGGCCTCGTTGTGTACACTGTCATACTCCTTCGATCTGTGGGATATCTCCAGAACGGACATGCCCGTACCGGCGAAATCCAGAAACTCCTCCCTTGCCCTCTCCAGAACGGGGAGGGGTAAGGTCGCGGGTCCTGCGTAGAAATTGTGTGCCCTCTTTGCCATTTTATTCACCTCTCATCTCAGCTTGTTTATCGTGAAGCCCGTCCACACCTTTGGATGGAAGAACGTTGATTTCTGGGGCATGCATTCGAAATTGGTGGAGACCGCCTCCACCTCCTTGCCCCTTGTCGGGTTCATGAAGAACACCGCCTGTGCCGTGCCCTTTACCTTATTGATGGAATCCTCCACCGCAGCTCCAATGCCTTTGATATAGACCACATAGCCTCCGCCGGTCATTGTGCCGTGGAGAAGTTTCTCCTTGTCGATGCCCAGAACCCTGTCCAGTATTGCCGAATGGAGGATCGCAACGTCGAGGTCGCGAAGCTCCCTTGAGGCATCGGGTCTGAGCTCGTCCATTACTTTTTGGTTCACGAGCTCCATCGAGTGGAAACTTCCATCGTTCATGAAGAGGCCGAAGCCGTGTTTGCCCTCTTTGAAGAGCCGCTCCATCTCCGCGAACATGGCCCCCTGATCGTCCTGGGCCTTGACGGTGAAGTTCTCCCTCATCCCCTCAAGGACCTGCTCGGGGTGGAAATCCTCCAGGTTCTGAACGAGCCTGTGGGTTGGAAGTATTACGAGCCCGGGGTTGGACATGTTGACGAATGTAAGCATCCTGTATCTGGTGGACTCCAGCTCTGGGTGCTCCTTCCTCAGCGCCAGGGCCGTCTTGTACCTGTGGTGTCCGTCGGCTATGATGGCGTACTTATCCTCCATCAGGTCCGTGATGGCGGATACGTCATCTTCACCGCTGATCTTCCAGAGCCTGTGCCT
>JAGLEG010000485.1 GCA_023145185.1 Thermoplasmata archaeon | reverse complement strand
CGTCCAATCCTAAAACTATGGGGGGTTCATTGGGTATCCAGTCGACAGCCCAAGTATTGAAGCTTACCTTGGTCAATGAATTGTTCCTGATCTTCACCCTGAGGATAATGGAGGGGTGAACGACGGGGTCCAGGCCGGAGATGTCCACTTCACCTTTTGTGATGTCCCTGTACCCCTCGATCGCATCCTTCGTCAACGGGTCTAAAATATCTATTCTGATGCTGGAGGGGTAAACATAGGTGGAATCAGAATACAGACCATACCAGAGATTTCCGGAGGGAACCGAGATCGGTATCGATTCCACGTATCCAACTGCTCCCTGGTCTACCAAACCCACCGACATGTCATTAACCTGGGTGTTGGTCATCGATCCGGTCTTCAACGTCGTCAGGAACATATCAGACCATACTTCAGATTCTTTCCATTCCACACCCCAACCGTTCAATATCGGTATGCTTGTGTGGGGGGAATTGAGGATCGCTTTGAGTTTTATTGTTTTCACCCCCAATCCATTCAGACCTGATATATCGATCTCCGACGCGTTCGCATCATAGCTAAAATATTCGATCCCCTCGTCCGATCCGTCCAGGACCTCCAGTTCGATCCAGCTACTGCCTGGCTCCTCCTTATCTATTCTCAACGTTGACCACTGCTTATCGATTGGGAGATCGATCTCGTTCGAAATGAGGCTCCCAGATCCGGACCTATCCATGATCCTGATGTCATCCCAATATGATCTCGTGTAAAAGCCTCTCGTATTGGAGTTTAACATCAACCGCTTTGCGGAAGTCTGAGGAAATTGAAAACCTACATCGAGCTCACTACCGAGCAGCACGCCCGAAGCACTGTAGAGGAATACATTGCACAGCTGAGTCGTGCAGTCAAAATCCACGGATATACGATACCACGTATTGACATTGATGTTCATGTTGAGCATATCCCAACTGCCCGTACTGCCACGGCAGCCGAATCCACCTCGCGAGAAGGCGACATCCAGGATCCGGTCCTCTGCTTTGGGATAATCGCCGCTCTCTGCCACAAGGTTCATGGAAGTTGTCGTGTAGGTCGAATCAAGCTGGCTGGTCATTGCCCATAATTCGTATGTCCCCTGTGTCAGGAGGAAAGTTCCAGATAAAAAAGATGAAATGGAGTACTGCTGATCATTGAAATGATAGCCTACCTGTGGTGTATTGCTTGAATATGGCCCTGAGGTATCACATACAAATGTTCCCTCGTTGTTATTGATGTGGTGTGTCCATCCATTCGATCCTACGAGGTCCACACCGTTCGTGTAACTCTCAAAATCCTCTGAAAAAACGACCTCACCGAACTGTACCTGTTCATTGATAACCATGGTGTTGCTCATGCTTGATATTCCGCTCTGGTCTGAGAAATCATCATACCAGATAGCACCGTATTCATTACTCAGGGCCACCACCCTGGTATCCGATCCTCCATCCGTACGAGATCCAGATGCCCCCTGGTCGTCCACCATACTCCACGAGGAGATGAGAATCAACATGATAAGAATGATAACACATGAACTTGATGTGAAGCGCGCCACTCCTCTCATGGTTTCCCCTCAATTCCGTTTTTTGGAACTCATTGGAATAAATGAAGCACTCCTATATTTTACCTTTGTAAAAACCTATCCAATAAGCGCCGTTCGATCTGGCCTTTCAAATGGGAAGATCGGATGAGAGGATCCGGAGTTCCCGATCATGACTTCCTCAAGTTTCCCCGTTCAGGAGCCATGAGAGGGCCTCTTTATCGTTATGGAAAGACTTTATGTTCATGCCCCGGTGCCTCATAACCACCTCTATAAAAGACTCTTCATCACCATCCTTCTTCCGCACCAGCGCAAATTTGGTGATCTTATCCTGTGTAAGCGGGGATGCCTCTTTTGCAAGCTGGTAAAAATCTATGATCCTCGGCGTCTCGCTTATCTCCCTGATATCTACCAGGATAGATCTCCTCCCGGAATCCTCACAGGCTTGGATCAACCTGTGACATAGGTCCATATAGCTTATAAGGGAAGAAGGCCCGCTGGCCTGTACGCTAACATATTGATCCTTAACCATCAATGCGATATCATAGGTCATATTCGCCCTTCCCACGTAGTACTATCATGAATATCGGAATCTCCAGATTAAATACTTTGGCTTATAATTTATAAAAAAAAAGTATCATAAACTAAGGCTCACAACATAGGATAAAAATTATCGACTGGTTTTTCGTAAGTCCCTTTCGTCGATCGTTCAACGGTTCGGGACTTCGAATTATTGTGAGAAAACAGGCAGAGCCTTCGGTTTCCTCCCTCCTTTCCCATCATGGACGGTAAAGCCCAGCACAACATATCGTCAATGAAAAATAACTGCTGTGCGGGGCTATGAAAATCAGAACAATTTTACATAGGTATATTTTTCATACCATAAATATCAGAATGGATTGATAATGTTCATCATGGCTTTTCCAATAAAACATTATATACAATATCAGATAATGACAAAGGCCATCGATACAGCCTAACTTTAACATGACGAGCATATATTGAGTGTTAAAGTGAGGCTTCTCCCAACATTGAGAGGCTCAGATCATATTAGATCTGTCAAAGTTGGGATACGGGAGAAGAAAGAATGACTATCAAGGACGGGGACAGGGTCAGGGTGCACTACGAGGGGACCTTCGAGGATGGGACCATCTTCGACTCCACGTTCGGAACGGGAACTCCCAAGGAGTTCGAGGTTGGCGCCCCCAACATCCTTCCCGCCTTCAGCGAGGCCGTCAGGGAGATGGAGGTCGGCGCTGAGAGGACGATCACCCTGGAGCCCTCCCAGGGATACGGCGAGATAGATCCAAAACAGATCTTCGAGATGGACCTCAAGGACCTGCCCGTCGAGGGCTCACCCTCCGTTGGCGATCATATACAGATCCAGCTAAAGCAGGGAATAGCCGTCACGGGTCTGATCACATCAATGGAGGGTGAGAGGATCACCGTTGACCTGAACCATCCCCTGTGTGGAAAGACGCTCATCTACCGGATAGAGCTTCTGGAGGAGAATACGAAGGAGATAGAGCCCTCAAAGTGAGATAGGTAAAAGGGCTAACCCCAAAGATCCCCGGACCAATTATATATATCACTGAAATCGTAATATCCAATGGGAAACCGCCATGACAGGAAAGAAGGACCTTCTCAAACCTCCCAATCTGCTTTCTCTATCGAGG
>JAGLEG010000484.1 GCA_023145185.1 Thermoplasmata archaeon | reverse complement strand
TGTTGGGAGAGGCCTAACTTTGGCAAATAATTATCACTCATATGTCAAAGTTAGTCTGTACCCATACGTCAAAGTTTGGCAGTACTCATATGTCAAAGTTAGGTTAAGATAGTCTAAAATAGGAAGAAGTGATTCGACATGAATATCTGAAAAGGTGATCGATTTTGGTAGATAATCACTATGAGATTCTTGGCATTGAGGATGATGCCACACAGGATGAAGTAAAAAAAGCCTATAGGAAATTGGCGAAGGAACTCCATCCAGATATCAATAAGGCCGACGCCACCCAAGCTGCAGAAAAGTTCAAGATAGTGAAAGATTCATATGAGATCTTGTCCAATCCACTCAAAAGAGAGAAATACGATCTTCAGCTGATGCGGTCGGGTGGATCACCACCGGTTCAGGAAACTCCCACAGTCCAGCAAGCTGTTTATAACGGTCCACCCATTGCCCCTCAGAGAGGATCTGACGTTAAGATCGATACAAAGATCACCTTCGGCAATTCATACACTGGGATCAAGAAGGAAATAACAATTCAACTTCCCATAAAATGTGGTTATTGTGCCGGCTCTGGAGCAGCCCAGGGAAGTCCAATATCACAGTGTCCAACGTGCAGGGGATCAGGAGCATTACTTGCACCCGTACAGACACCTCAAGGGTATGTGAATCAGAGGGTTGTATGTACTACCTGCAATGGACGTGGCATACTTATGCAGAAGTTCTGTCCGACATGTTCCGGCGTAGGACTGATAAATGGACAGGAGACAGTCAGTATATCGTTGCCCTCCGGGGTAGAGGATGGAGCCGTTATCAAGATCAACGAAAAAGGGGGTTATGGCCTAGGTGCTGGCCCTAGAGGAGATCTTCTTTTGACGGTTGAAGTTGAGGATGATCCCAATATGAGGAGAGAGGAGAACGATCTTTTCATAGAAGAGATAATTACACTTCCCAAAGCTGTTTTCGGTGGAAAGCATAGAGTGATGACGCTTGAGGGAAGAAGGACGCTCAGAATACCTCCCAACACAAAAAGCAGGACAGAATTTTTCATAGAGGGAGAGGGGTTCCCTGACCCCATCAGTGGGGATCACGGAGATCTCTATGTGGTAGTTTACATCGACCCTCCTGAGAAGATCAATGACGGCGTGAAGAAGCTTCTCAAGAAACTAGCAGTGGAACTTGGAGAGAACCTTGATGACCTTGGATTGTGACCAATAATTGAACATTGAGGCCAATTTTTAATATATGTTCCTGCATATGGACAGATTGGTCCTGGAGAGCTCACAGGATCACGCTGATAGGAATAGGGCACGTATTCTCAATAAGAGAGACGGTAAAACGGATCATATTGGGAAAAGCCCCGGACGCTGTATGTATTGAACTGGACAAGATCAGGTTTGATGCACTTGAGCAGGGTCTAAGGGGTAACGAGGATGTTCCATTCATATTCAAGAGGCTTCAGAAAATATATGACAAGGCAGCGGAATCCCAGGGAGCCTCTGTAGGTGAAGAGATGTTAGGGGCCGTGGAGGCAGCAAGGATAATGAATATCCCCTATCATTTCATCGATATCGAGGCATCTCCTATGGTAATGGATATATTCCAAAAACTGACCCTTGGTCAAAAGACAAAATTAATGGGATCGGTCCTTGTAGCTTCGGTACTGCCCAAGAAGAAAATGGAAGAGGGCATAAAACAGATAGAAGAGAATCCTCTTGAGGCAATAAAACAGTTTGAGAAAGCATTTCCGGAGTTGAAAAGGGATCTTGTTGATTACCGTGACACTTACATGTCAAAAAGATTGATAGATATCTCAAAGAGATTTGATAATATAGTAGCGGTGGTAGGAGAAGGGCATATTCAAGGAATAGAAAAGAACCTGAAAAAACTGGAATATGAGGTGATCCACCTAAGCGAGGTTCTTGAGATGTCCAAGCAGATGAGTGGGGTAAAGGTCAAAAAAGAGAAAGAAGATGGTGTAGTAACAGTTAAGCAAAATACGGTCAGCTTTTCATTTGATGTGGAGTATGCAGATCTGGTGGAGGAGATGTAATGGAGGTGTATACGTATCAATAAAAAGTCCATAATAGCCATGTCAATACTTGCACTTCTAGGATTATCCACAACGTTATTCTCATTGACCATCGGATATTATACATATCAGGTGGATAATTTTTCTGGAGAGACAGATATAGTTGGAACAATCTATGATTCATCGGGTATTCCATTGGAAGGGGTCAGGGTGGAATCCGATGGAGTTATGGATCGTTCAGATGTGAACGGATTCTGGAAAATAGTTGGAGTTAAAGAAGGCAAGATCGATGTTGATTTCTATCAACCCGGCTTCATTAAAAGCAGATATAATTGGATTGCATACCCACTTGATTGGATTAAAAAAGATGATCTGAACGGGAGCTCCAATGATCTTTCACAGGAAGAGGAAATTATCCTTTATCGTGAGATCAATTGGGAAGAATATAATGAAACTGTTGATATCAACTTCGAAATTAAGATCTGGCTGAACCATTCAACCCTGGAGAGCTTGGGTGATCTGTCGATATCGAACGAGACAGAAGAATGGAATGTGGTATCACTCTCCGAAGGTCAGAATACTTTTCAGATCGTGGGAGGTGGCGCATTTTCAATAAGATCCTCACTAGTTATCGGAACCATACATTGGTATAATTCAGCCCAGCCCTCTATTAATCTAACAAATGAGATCATAAATTTTGTTGGATCAGAAGAAGTGATACTCCCAGATGAAGGTAATTTGACGATAGAGTTCACAAGCGGTCTCAATGATAATGAAACTGTTTCAATATCTTGTTATGACATTAACCTTGGATCATATATTAATAGATCATTTACATTCGATGAGATGGGAAATAATTACACTTTGAACCTGCCTGGTGGGAGCTACAACGTGAGTATTACAGGCGAAAGTTTCATCGATATGGGTTTTAGCCGTGTCAATATAAATGAAGGTCTGCACGAACATATTGAAGTGAATATTACAATGGCCCAGACAGATGTACTTTATGATGGATTATCCATAACTGGCAATTATATGATCACGATATACTATCTGGTTCTATCAATGTTCCTTCTATATGGAATATACCTGGCAAGAAAGGGCACCTCCTGGATGGGTTTCGTACTGCTATCATTTATCTCTTTCTTGTCGAGAGGGATACCAGTCGTCGGACCCATGAACTTCAACATACTTTTGGCAACGGTCCTAGTGATAGTAGCATTTATGATGAGGTCCGATTTCCTGATCAGATACCGTGAAAAGATCAATGCATACGATCGAGATCAAGCGGATAAAGATAACAATTCAAACGAAAATAATAAGTAAATTATCGAGGTTCATCCAATAAAGAACATCAGAAGGTGACAAACATGGTTGACTACGAGACCAGCAAGATAAAGACTGGTATGTTTTCGGGGAAGAATGTGGGTTACGAGAGTAAATTGGTCAGACCTACGGCGACGGGGGAAGTCCGTAGCATTACAATGTACGACGGTGATTCTGGAATGAGATTGGGAGGAATTCAGTATGAGGTAGACGGATCGTCG
>JAGLEG010000483.1 GCA_023145185.1 Thermoplasmata archaeon | reverse complement strand
GTCTCGATCGTCTTCTCCTGAAGTATCATGGAGCCCTCGTACTTCTCGATGGCCATCTGAACGGTGGCACCCGGATAATCCAGTATGCCGTCCCTGTTGAAATCCCTGGTCCGCAGCTCCTTGAGGGCCAGTGAGATACCTATCGCCCTGTCCACCTCCACAAGGCCGTAACCCTGTGCGAAGTCGAACAGCTCCCCGTTCCATCCGACGGATGTGTTCTGCGGGACGTAGTTCTCCGCAAGGGGGGACCCCTCATCGGAAGGTTGGATCCGGGTGGCGGATGCCTCAAGGACCAGCTCTATCTCGTGGACCTTGTTCCTTGAATCATTCATCCATCCCCTGCCGTCCTCCCAGTTGGTCTGCTTGTACTCTTCAGCGTCCTCATAGACCTCGGACATCGTGAATCCATCGTAGGCCTGCCATAGAAGGGCAACCACTCCAGCGATGTGCGGCGTCGCCATGGAGGTTCCGGATATGGCGAAGTAGTAGGGGTCTATCGCTTCCAGGTCAGCCCCCTGCTTGGTCATGGCGGAGATATATGTCCTCCTTGCGGCAGTCGACCAGATGCCCACACCGGGTGCGCCCACGTCGGGATATGTGGTCAATATGCCTATCTCCCCCCTGGAAGAAAAGGAGGCGACCCCCGTTCCGTCCCTCTCGATCGCGGCCACCGCAATGTTCGATGGTACGTTGCCGTATGGATTGGTCTCGATCACGTCCCCCTCCCCACCGGAGTTGGACGCCGCGAAGACCACTATCACATTGTTCTCGAAAGTGATCATCTGACATATTCGGGTAAGCGCATCATCGGGATCGTAATCCCCTGGAGCCGGCCCCCAGGAGTTGGACACGACCCTGATCGGGTCAGCCCACTCGTATGTATGGCCTGGCCTGGAATGCTCGTATACCCACTGCAATCCTCCAAGGCCGTTGAATATGGATATCGCCTCTCCTGTTGAAAGCCCGATGAGTTTTGCACCTATGGCCACACCTGCCCTCGCCCCGCCGGAGGCGTCGCCGTTCCCGGCAACCGTTCCCGCACAGTGCGTGCCGTGTCCGGAAGAGGTATCACCGTTCTCCACCTCCCTCCATACGAAATCGGAGTCCGACTTGTAGTTCTTGACCGTCTTCTCCCCGTAGTCGAGGTCGGGGTGCCCTGCATCCACACCGGAATCAAGTACCACCGCCGTCACACCCTCGCCGGTGATGGAGGGGTACTCCTTTCCGTAGGCATCGATGATGGGAGAGTCCCAGACCTTGGTGGCGTTGATGGTGGTGGTGGTCATCTCCATCTCAAATTCCATCTGGACGTTGTGCTCGATCCAGGCGGTCCCTTCGTACCTGGCGAGCTCCTCTACTGCATTAATGTCACCCAATGCGAATATCGCGGGGAGCGCGGTCATCCTGCGGATGACCTCCATACCGGATCCCTCCGCAGCCTCGATATCCGCTGCGGTAACAGGGGGATAGAACTGTATGACCAATTCTAGCCTCACCTCGCGTCCAAGCTCCTCAACGGCCATCTCCACGGTCCGGTCGATCTGTGAGGTCCTGGCCGGACCCTGATACCAGAATTCATCCGTGTATCCAAAGGGGGTAGGGTCAAGCCTCTCGGTTCCAGTGACATCGAACGCGCTCAGGCCAGACAGCAACAGGGCTCCGAGCATTACAAGTGAAATGATAAGGGTGCTTCTCATTGGGACCACTCCATATTACTATGATACCTAGTCAGGGAGAAGAGGTCATAAACCTTTTCCTTAAAAAGTTTACCTTAGACCTTTTGACCTGACTGTCGTGATAATATGTCTGGCGATGGTGGGATTGATCCCCTCGACCATAATGAGGTCCTGCGGTATGGCCTCCGAGAAATCCCCCCACCTCGTATAGCCGGACTCGTAGAGGTTCTGGGCTTTTTCCAGTGATATGCCCAGCTCCTTTGAAAAAGCGATCACAGTATCATCTGCAACGATCGGGTTCACATCATGGAAGACGTCAAGCCCCGTGCTGACCGTCTCTGCGGTGGACTTCTTATCCATCTCCTTGGCCTCCTCCACCAGCTCCTCCGAAATTCCCTTTCCCCTGACCTTCCTCCTCTTGTACCAGTCGTAAACTGCATAGAGAATAGCGAGTATTATCGCGGTCGCACCTACCATCCCCGCAAAGCCTCCCCCCATTACCCCGAAGAACGTCCCCGCGATCAGGGAGACGCCAGCCAGTGCCAACCATTCTCTTCCGTCCATTTTATCCCGTCCTTGTTACGGATGCGGGATATTTAATCTTGTCGTAATGATGGGATATGCCCACTCCTGGAACCCTTATTAAGCGTCAGGCCGTTCCACATTAAAACACATTGGAGTTAAGGATAATGCAGCCGACATTCAGGTCCGGAACCCCCGTCGTCTACGGATGGGGGACGTTTGACAGGATAGAAGATCACCTCCCGGAGGGGGATTGCTTTCTCGTTGTGGGCAGGGGGTCGGCGGAGAAGTTGAAGCTGGCCGAGATCATCAAGGGGAAGGTGAAGGAAGACCTCAAGGTCTTCAAAGGGGTCGAACCAAACCCATCCACTGCCACCGTCGACAGTGGGGCCGTGTCTCTGAGAGGGTCCGGAGCCAATTACGTTCTCGCCGTGGGAGGTGGATCGGTCCTGGACGCCGCCAAGGTAATAGCCGTCGTGGCGGCCCATGGGGGATCCGCCGCAGATTACCTCATAGGGGGCAAGGATGTCCCCGATAGCGGTTACCCGGTATTCGCGGTACCCACAACGCCTGGCACCTCCTCGGAGATCACCCCGTTCTCCGTCATCTCGGTCCCCGAAAAGAAAAATAAGGTGGGGCTCCGGACACCCGAGATCTACCCCTCCCTGGCGATCATCGACCCGGCGCTGACCACCATGCTTCCACCGGACCAGACGGCAGCAACCGGGCTGGACATCCTGTCACATGCGGTGGAGAGCTACTGGAGCGCCAGGTCCACGCCCATCACCAGGCCTCTGGCCCTTGAGGCCGTCAAACTGATCAGGGAGCATCTCCCCACCGCTTTCAGGGACGGAGGGTCCAGAACGGGGAGGGAAGGCGTCAGCCTCGCCTCCATATTCGCGGGACTCTCCTTCTCCAATGCGGGTACCACGGTGTGCCACGGCATATCCTATCCCATCACCTATGATACCGGGCTCACCCATGGATTGGCGTGCAGCATGACCCTTGGGCCCACCTTCGACAGGTTGATCGAGAGGGGGGCGAAAGGCCTTGATGACCTCGCTTCCAGCTTCGGGCTCACAAAAGAGACGTTCTCCGATGGCCTCAGGTCCTTCATGAAGGACCTCTCCGCACCCACCACCCTGAAGGAGGCTGGCTTCTCATCCGGCATGAAGAGGATATTGGGGACGGACCTGGAGGCTAACAAGGGAAACATGCCTGTCAGGTTCACGGACGAGGATATTCAAGCGATCGTCAAGGCCATACTGTAAGATCACAGGATCAGGCCAATGAGCTCTGCAGCCAGGATGGTACAGACGATACCGAGTATTACAAAGGCCAGATTTAAAAGAGATTCCAGCCACCAGGGCCTCCTCCTGCCGAAGGATACCGTATTGGCAGGGTGGATATCCTTCATCCGGATCATGGAGATGTAGATGCCCATGATGCCTGCAACGACTATAATGACCGCCGTCAGCACGGGGTCGCTCTCCCCCTTGACGATCGAGGTGATGGTCAGTGCGATGAGCGCGATCGCCAGAACGGAGCCGTAGAGGATGATGAAACCCCCCTTGGAGTGGAGAAGATATCTGCTCCCCCCTTTTCCGAACTGGGTCTTCATGACGTTCTCCATTCCTTCTACCCAGTCCTCATCTCCCTCGATGACCACCCTCGCCGGCTGGTCCGGGTCCAGGTAGAGGGATATCCTGACATCCAGGCCGAACGAGATGGTGTAATAGAGATAGGTCGCGCCCTCGGGAATGGTGTCAAGCTCCTTTTTGAGCTCCTCAAGGCCCTGATATCTGTACGGCCTGGACCTCACCGAGAACATGATCAGCTCCTGGGGATCTGTCCCTTTTTCGGGAGCGTTGGACGATACCACTTTCCTGAACCGCTCCAGGTCGGGTATCTTGACGTCCTGGGACCTGATATCGACAACCGCTTTCTTGTGGGCAGACATTGGAACCAGAATCTCATTGAGCTAATTGATATTTAATCATTTACCATCCGGCCTCCGATGGGGACATCCCAACAACCACCCTTCTTGAAGGTCCTTTCAGCCTAACTTTGACATATGAGTGATAATTATGTGCCAAAGTTAGGCCTCTCCCAACATTGACCGGCTCATATCCTGATGAATCGGTAGATTCGTCTTATCTTCGCCGAAGTGTCGGCTCAGAAAGTGTTCGCTCAGAAAGTATCGGTTCAGA
>JAGLEG010000482.1 GCA_023145185.1 Thermoplasmata archaeon | reverse complement strand
TGTCCTTCCCGGGGTGGTGTCTATCACCCTCTTGAGGTTCTCACCGATAAGAACGTAGACCTCTTCGCTCCTCTTTTTCATGGAGGTGTCCATGTTCGTGAAGCAGCAGATGTGGGTCCTGTCCAGAAGGTTCTTGTCGATATACGATCTGCTAAGGACGTCGTCCATATTTATGCCGAGCAGCTGTGCGAAGATGTTGTGTGGATAGAGGGAATCTCCGATGAAGAATGAGCATCCAACGTGTGAGAGGACGTTCTCGATAACGTCGTGCGGATCGAGAAGGCCAACGCGGATCATGAGGCCCTCCTCGTCATCGGCTGCCATCCTGGCAAGTCCGGAGAACTGACTCCTCCAGAGGCTGAGGAACAGGTAGAGGTCATTGGCCTTTTTTCTGGACCCAACGGTTGAGAAACGGCCCCCTCCCGAGAGTATCTTCCTTAGGGACTGGATGATGTCAGAAAGGGATAGTTTGAGGTCCAGTTCACGAAGTTCCTCACGATAAAGCGAGTTCAACTGGGTCTTCTCTATCTGTTTTCCCACCTCGGTCTCATCGATCAACCTCTTAAGAGAGTCGAACACGGCCTGGAGGGAATCGAGGTATCTATCCTCCAGATCGGGAAGGTCCCAATCCTTTGCATACAGCTCCTCCCTTCTGATATTGAAGGTGTATTGGCTCCAGACGTACTCCAACAGGGAGAAGGGGTCGAGGATGACCAGAAGGGTCTCCTTCTGCTTCCTTCCAAGGGCCTCCAGGCCCAGCTCCCAGGCGTCGTTGAAGATGAGCCCGAAATCGGAGATTATTATCTCCGCATCAGCTGCGGAATCAAAGAGGTATTTGGAGGGGCACATCCCATTTTCCACAAGGTGATCTGTCTGCTCCGACGTGGTGTTCCCACCATCCTGACCGATCCTTCTGAACGTCTCCAGATCGAAGTTCTTCAGGTATGGGCAGCTGTCGTAAATGAAATCGCCACTGCAGTAGCTGGAAAGTTCAGAGACCCCAACGGAGGTGTGGGAGGCGGGGCAGAAGAGGTATTCCGTGTCAATGCGGATGGAGGACAGCGAGTTGGCAACATCCTCCCCGAGGACCTCGTGTGCCCACCTCATCTCACTTCTGGTGCCCAGTATGATGGGTTTAAGGTTCTTTCTGATAGCACCGTCGATAATGTCGAGTAAAAGTGATCTCGTAAGCGGCCCCCTGGGTGCAAGCGCCAACATTACCCTGTTCCTGTCGATAGTTGAAAGGACATCTGCAGACATGCCCATGAATGATCTTTTAGACCCGTTCTCCCCGTAAGGTGCCATCTGTTCCACCGTGATAAATAATACAGAAGATCGCCGGGCAAATACTCCCCTTTTAACACCCTGACCTGCGGAAAAAGGCTATCTACATCATGGGTTAAATAGTTGTCCTCAGAAGATAATTCTTCAACTTTCGGGGGATGGTACATCGCCGATATAATGGTCAGGAGATCCCCTCGATCCCATGAAGGAGAATGTTCCTGTCCACCTCTCTTTTGTAGAATATCTCATCGGGCAGAAGGACGGAAACATCCAGAACCCCATCGCTCCTTCTCATCCTCTCCAGGAGGTCGTCCATCGCATGAAGGTCCTTTCCGAAATGCCGGATCCAGACGCCCCTGGGTTCCTGAAGGACCTGGGTGAAGTAGCACTCCTTTGCTATGTTCAAGAGGGAGGCGAGGTTCTTCTCGGTACCTGCACTTTTTTTTACGCTGACGATGGCGGAGATGGGTGGAAACGGATCTATCTCCCCCTCGTTTACAAGCGGGAGGACGTGCAGGACGTTTTGATGCACAAGCTTCTCGATCATCGGAGCTATTCTATCTTCCTCAATATCCGTCCTCTCCGAGAGCTCCGTCTCGGAGGCCCTGCCATCATCCACCAGAGCGATCATAAGGTTGAGCTCATCGATTGAAGGGACCTCGGGGATGTTCTCCCTGAACCTGGGAACGTAATGGGCGGTCACGGAATGTGGTGAGGCGATCCTCTCCATGGCCCTGAGGGCGGACATGAGCGCCGCCCTGTCGTAGTGGACGATCTCGCATAACATGAAATCGTCAAGATTTGTTATTATGGAGGCGACCTGGACCATCTCGCCTATCGCCTTTTGGATCCTCCCCCTGTTCTTCATATCGAAGGAGAGCCGGACGTATGTGGTGTCGTAGTTGAAGATCCTCCTGTCGATAAAACCGGAGAAACGATCGATTATCCCCTCCCTGATCATCAACCTGATCCTTCTATCCACGTTCCCGGGAGTGATACCTACAAGTGAGGAGATGGTTTCGAATGAGTACCTCCCATCCCTGTGGAGGTGGGCGAGTATCTCCAGGTCCTTGACGTCCATGTCCTCCCTCGTAAGGTTATCCAATAGGTGCAAAACGATCCGATCTATGCCTTATTTACAATGGACCTTTTACTATATCAATTATATTTACACGATGGCGATATTTTCCTGACAGGACCGTATGGATACAGACCTGTTGGACGGGGTCAGTGTATGCAGGTCTCAAAGTGAGAGGTATCTTGACCTCTCCCATTCGGAGACGTGGGCCCGGTGGTCCATAACCTCTTTCTCCTTGGCGGAGATCACTGCGTCGAACAGATCGGCTCCCAGCCACGAGCGCATCCTCTCATCCTCTTTGGCGGCCTCAACGGCCTCGTTGAGCGTCGATGGGAGCTGGACTATGCCTGCGTCCGATCTTTCGGCAGGGGTCATCCTGTTGGGGTCTTTCGAGGTCGCGGCCGGTGGCTCTATCTTTCTCCTGATTCCGTCAAGCCCCGCCTTTATCATCACCGCGAATACCAGATAGGGATTGGAGGAGGTATCGGAGTGCCTAACCTCGATATCCCCCACTCTCCTGGAGGAGGCGGAGTTGGGGATCCTTATCATTGCGGTCCTGTTGCTGCCGCCCCAGGCCGCAAATACTGGAGCCTCGAAATTGGGTATGAGGCGTTTGTAGGAATTCACCGTGGGATTGGTGATAAGGCACATTGCCCTGGCATGTTCCAGAAGTCCTCCGATATAATACCTGGCGGTCTGGGAGAGGCTGAGCTCATCCTCCGGGTCGTGGAAGACCGAACCGTTCTTCCCCTCTATCCACTGATGGACGTGCATACCATTTCCCAGGTCATCGGTCGTTAGCTTGGGCATGAACGAAACGTACATCCCGAACCTCCTGGCGGTTATCCTTGCCAGCTGTTTGTAGAGCATGGAATGGTCGGCGCAGAGGACCAGGTCGTTGATGTGCTTGAACTCTATCTCAACCTGTTCGGAGCCGCCCTCGTGGTGATGGAACTTGATATCCATCCCAGCGTCCATGAGGTTCTTGCAGAACTCATTTCGAAATGGGTCGGAGTGGTCGTAGGGGACGGAGGCAAAATATCCGTCGTGAATTCCAAGTGGGTAGGAGGGTTCGCCCTGGTTCTTCCTGTCGAGAGGGTCCACACCATCGCGGAACAGGTAGAACTCAAGCTCCGGCTGAAGGTGAGCACGTTGATAACCCATCTCCATGATCTCCTCGGAAGCGCTCTTTGCGCAGTTCCTGGGATCGGAGGGGAAAGGGGCGGAACCATCTGAAATGTAGGTGTCGGTTATCACCCTGGCGACCCTCTGGACGGATTCGCCGTAGGGCATTATTAGGAGTGAACCAGGGTCAGGTATGGCCCTGAGGTCTGAGCTCTCTGTTCTTGCAAAGCCAACGGATGATCCGTCGAAGGTCATTCCATCCTTCCACAGTCGACCGTTGATGAAATCAGAGGAGTGGCAAGTGAAGGACCTGATCCTTCCCGAGATATCGGTGAACTGACACTGCACCCACGTTATCCTCTCTCTCTCCAGAAGAGAGTTGGCTTTTTTGATCGATCTGATCCTTTCCAAGGCCATGTATATTTCCTCCGGGCTTTCCCCGAAGTACCTGGCCTGGATATAACATTACCGATATCTGGAAAGTAGGACGGTGAAGTACGATCATCAGCCAACCAGGGAGAGATCCTTTCCGGCGATGAGATAGGAGGGGCCGATATCATTCGCGTCCACATCGATGAACCTGCCAAGGAGGGACCGGTCCCCTTCGATAACGATGGGAGTGTAGTTGATGTCCCTTGCCATCATGGTGCCCTTCTTTCCCACTTCGGTGACAAGACATCTCTCGTGTTTCCCCGTTCGAGAGTAGAGGAGGTCCTGAGTGATGATCTGATGGACAGCCGTCATCTCCCTGGACCTCTCCTTGACCATCCAACCGGGAAGGTGTCCCTTCATCCTTGATGCGGCTGTGCCGGACCTGGAAGAGAAGCGGGTGATGTTCAGTATGTTCGGCCTCAGGAGCTTCACGGCCTCAACACTTTTTTGAAATTGCCCCTCGCTCTCACCAGGGAATCCAATGATGATATCGGTTGAGAGGGTCAGATCTGGAAAATGGAGCCGAAGCTCATGGATAAACTCCAGGTACTGTTTGAACGAGTATTTCCTGTTCATAGTTCCCAGCACCTCATCGGAACCAGACTGCAGCGGTATGTGTAAGAATTTGAATATGTGATCATCCTCGAAGGCCCGGATCAGGCTTTCCCTGATCTCCATTCCGGTATCGGGGTTCATCATGCCTACCCGTATCATGTGATCCCCCTTGACGTCCCTGTTCAATTCGGAGAGAAGGGTTCCGAGATCGTAGACCTGCCCGTTATCGTCCGTATGCCTGTAAGAGGCTGAATCCTGTGAGGTCAACAGTATCTCCGACCTACCATCCACAAGTCCAGCCGTGATCATGTTCTTGATGCAGGTAGGTGGATAGCATATCAATCCACCCCTTGCATAGCGCGTAACGCAGTAGGTACAGCTACCCTTGCAGCCTGTGGATATTGGGACGATATTATCTAAGCGGTCCAGCGGTCGGACCCTTGGGGTCTGGGATGGAGGCAGGTTCAGAAGGTCCTCTCCAAGTGATATTCCCAATCTTGGCAGACCCATTGTATCAAGGACAGAAGCGTCAGGATATCTCTTGTGGATCTCCTCGCTCCTGAGGGAGGCGAGGCATCCGCCCACGATGACCTCTTTTCCATCTCTAGTAGCGCTCTCTATCCTCTTCCACATCTTCCGTTCGGTGGTCTCGATCACGGCACATGTGAACAACAGGACGGTGTCGTGTTCGGCGTTCTCGTCAAGGAGTATCTCCTTACCGGACCGTGAGAGGATATCTGCAGCCTTTTCACCCTCACCCCTGTTCATGGTGCAGCCGAATGACTCAAGGAGGATCTTTTTTCCTTTCACGAACCTGTCGAAAGGTGTATGATATATACAAATTGTCCCGTCTGTTGCTAGATCTCCTCGAACTCGGGGAGGTCATCAACGTCCTTGTGTGGTTTCCTCGAAGCCCCTCTTTTTCCACCAGATCTTCGCCCCTTTTCCTCAGGGCGAGTGAGGCCTGGAACGCTTCTCTTCACCTTATCATCATGGTCCTTGATCTTCGAGTCCCTCTTGTCTCCTTTACGGGAAGTTCCAATGTAACCTTTTGGGGGAAGAGACGGTTTACTCTTCCTCTCCTTGAGACCTTTCCCGTCAGGGGCGGGCCCCAGTTTATCGGAATCCTTGAACCTCCCCCCAAGGGCCCTGTTTCCAGGACGGCCGTAAAGCCCCTCATACTCCTTCCTCTCGCCCTCGTCCCTGATCCTCTTCCTATCCTGTGCTGTGAAGTACATATATGAGAATATTGCAATGGCTGCGATCCCAATTCCGATCACCATCACGATAAGTCCCCACGGCGGGCCCCTCTCGCTGGAAGATATCGCGAACTCGTTCTTGGAGGTTGCAGATGGAGTTGTTGACCCCGGAGGATATGATGGGCTCTCCAGGATCAGATATGCGGTGGCGCCCCTTGTGGCGATATCCACTTTCCAGGATACGTTAAAATCCCTGGTGCCTCCCGGTGCGATCTCGCCCACATCACCATTCAATATCATTACGGTATCATCCATGGTGACGAAGTTTATCTTCCATCTTACATCGGAGGGCGATAGTGGATAATGGTTCTTTATCGAGAACGTGAAATGCATTGTATCCCCGATGTCGTAATCAGGAGAGGGGTAAACATCCAGGTCCGAGACACCATCTCCGTCCATGTCGACTATCTCCAGATTCAGGAGGTTCAATTTGATGCTCATCTGGAAGTACTGCTGTTTGCTGAATCGACCGAATTTGTATATAATGCTGATAACGCCGTTCCTCGCAGGAGCATCCATGGGCACGTCCACATCCAGGTAGATAACGGCGGTCTGATAGGGCGAGAAGGTCAGATCGATGGTCTGCAGGTCTTCGGAAAGGACCTCGATACGCAGGTCCTGATATCCAGATATGTTGGAAGACCCCC